>NZ_JACAQC010000022.1:0-23386 GCF_013385345.1 Pseudomonas sp. I8001 | reverse complement strand
CCGCTGTAAGAGCGGAACCCTAGGCGGCCGTTACCCAAATAACGGATATGCCCCCACCCCCACCCCCACCATCACGCTTCAGCACTATGCACCACCACCAAAAGCTGCGCCTGAACCTCCCCCACCGACCGAATCCGATGCGGCTTCTGCGCATTGAAATGCAACGCATCCCCCCGATTCAACACCACCCGCTCACTCATGAAGTCCACCTCAACCTGGCCTTCATGCACAAACAAAAACTCCTCCCCCAAATGTTCCTTGAAGGTCTTGTCGGTGAACTCCGCCGGCGGGTAAATGATGAACGGCAACAAACTACGCTCACTGACCTGATGCGCCAACACCGCGTAACCCGGTGACGCATCGGTGCCCGACAACGCCTGCCGTTCGTGGCTGCGCACCAGGCTGTAGCTGTCGAGGCTGACATTGTCCTCGCTGAACAATTCTTCGACCTTCACATTCAACGCCTTGGCCAGTTTCAGCGCCGCCGCAATCGACGGCGTATTCAACCCGCGCTCGACTTTCGACAGGTAACTCTTGGTCATCCCGGATTTTTCCGCGAGCGACTCCAACGTCACACCAAGTTTTTTTCTCAATATTTTCAAACGGATAGACATGCGCAGCGGTTAATCCATTAAAGAGGCGATGATGAATGCTTGCTAATGACACTTTGTGTCATATAGTCTCTTTAGTGTCATTTGCGACGAACAAGGACACTGATATGGCCAAGACATTAGCACTCTCGAAAGACCAACTGGTCAAGCAGGCGCTGACCCAGATGCAAAACACCCTGGCGGATAATACGTGGACCGACCGGCAAAAGCTGGCGCTGACCTGCCGGATCCTGTTCGAAAACGGCCACGACTCCGGCCTCGCCGGGCAGATCACCGCCCGTGGCCCGGCACCTGGCACCTACTACACCCAACAACTGGGCCTGGGTTTTGATGAGATCACCGCCAGCAACCTGTTGCTGGTCAACGAAGACCTGGAGGTGCTGGAAGGCCATGGCATGCCCAACCCGGCCAACCGTTTTCACAGCTGGGTGTACCGCGGTCGCCCGGACGTGAACTGCATCATCCACACTCACCCGACCCACATCGCTGCGTTGTCGATGCTGGAAGTGCCGTTGCAGGTGTCCCACATGGACCTCTGCCCGTTGTACGAAGATTGCGCATTCCTCGAAGCCTGGCCCGGGGTGCCGGTGGGCAACGAAGAAGGTGAAATCATCACCGCTGCCCTGGGGGATAAACGCGCGATTCTGCTTTCCCACCACGGCCAATTGTCCACTGGGGCGAGCATCGAGGAAGCCTGTGTGATCGCGCAGTTGATCGAGCGCGCGGCCAAGTTGCAGCTGCTGGCGATGGCCGCCGGCACGATCAAGCCGATCCTGCCGGAACTGGGCCGTGAAGCCCATGACTGGATTTCCAAGCCCAAGCGCCACGGCGCCGCGTTCAACTACTACGCTCGGCAGAACCTGCGCCAACACGCCGATTGCCTGAACTGAAACCCTTTTTCGACCGGAGACCTTTCCATGTCCAGCCCTTCTATTCACGGCATTATCGGCTACACCATTACCCCGTTCAGCACGGACGGACAGCGCATTGACCTCGACGCCCTGGGCCTTTCGATCGACCGCCTGATCGACAGCGGCGTGCACGCTGTCGCACCGTTGGGCAGCACCGGCGAAGGCGCCTATCTCAGTGATGCAGAGTGGGATGAAGTCGCCGCCTACAGCATCCAGAAGGTGGGCAAGCGTGTGCCGACCATCGTCAGCGTCTCCGACCTGACCACCGCCAAGGCCGTGCGTCGTGCGCAGTTTGCCGAGGCCCACGGCGCGGACGTGGTAATGGTATTGCCGGCCTCGTACTGGAAACTCAGCGAGGCGGAAATCCTCGCCCACTATGCGGCCATTGGCGACAGCATCGGCGTGCCGATCATGCTCTACAACAACCCGGCTACCAGTGGCACCGACATGTCGGTGGACTTGATCCTGCGCATCGTCAACAGCGTCGACAACGTGACCATGGTCAAGGAAAGCACCGGGGATATTCAGCGCATGCATCAATTGCACCGGCGCAGCGAGGGCCAGGTGCCGTTCTACAACGGCTGCAATCCGCTGGCACTGGAGGCGTTTGCGGCGGGTGCGAAAGGTTGGTGCACGGCGGCGCCGAATCTGATTCCTCAGCTCAACCTGGATTTGTATGAAGCCGTTTTGGCCAATGACCTGGAGAAAGCGCGGGAGCTGTTTTATCGCCAGTTGCCGTTGCTGGATTTCATCCTCAAAGGTGGCTTGCCGGCGACGATCAAGGCCGGTTTGCGGCTGACGGGCCTGGAGTCGGGGGATCCACGGCTGCCGGTGTTTCCGCTGGCTGAGGCAGGCCGTGTTCAGTTGCAAGAGCTACTGACCCTGTTGCGCTGAAACGCAATCCAAATGTGGGAGCGGGCTTGCTCGCGAATGCGGTGGGTCAGTCAATTAATAGGTCGACTGACTCACCGCATTCGCGAGCAAGCCCGCTCCCATGTTTAGTCCGCATCCAACCTTGGATTTTCAATAGAGACAAATGACAATAATTCTCGATATCATTCACGACTTTTCCACGTCGTGCTTCGTCAAGAAGGATATCCATGTCTCGTCCCAAGCCCGACCCACTGTCGGCCGATGCCTTTCGCGGGTTTTATGCAGATATCCTGCATTTCCTGCGTAAACGCACGGACAACGCCAGCGACGCGGCAGACATGACCCAGGATGTCTTCACCCAATGGCTGGACTACCGCGACCGGGCTCAGGTCGAGCAGCCACGGGCGTTTCTGTTCCAGATGGCGCGCAATCTGCTGCGCGATCACTGGCGCAAACAAAAGGTGCGGCACACCGTCCACCAGCAACAGGCCGAACTGGATGCCGAACCTGTCAGCGACTCGCGAGACGATCCCATGGCCGCCGCGCAACGCCTGCAACGCCTGGAACAGTTGAAAGAAGTCCTCTCTGAACTCTCGCCGAGAAGACGAGAAGCCCTTATGCTGCACCGCTTCGAAGGCCTGAGCCAGGCGCAGATCGCCGAGCGCATGGGCGTTTCGGTCAGCATGGTGGAAAAGCACATCGCTTTTGCCTTGCTGCATTGCAAGCAGCGACTTCAACAAGAACAGGGCAAGGAGCAGCCAGAATGACCCGCCTGAGCGACATCGACACCTGTGACATCGAGGCCAGCGACTCCATCGATGCCCAGGCCGCCAGCTGGTTTGCGCGCAACCGCAATGACGCCGGTCGCGCCGACCGCAAGGCGTTTGCCGCCTGGCAGTCCGAGCCGGCCAATGCCCGCGCCTACGCCGAATTCGAACAGCTGTGGGCCGACCTGGCCCAGTTGCAGCAACTGAACAAACCGACACCGCTGCCCGTGCGCAAACCACCCGTGTGGCGCCCGGCCCTGGCGGTGGCTGCCGCCCTGGTGTGTGCCGTGCTGGCGAGCAACATCGGCGCCCCGCGCGAGCTGTTCCACGCCCAGGTCGCGGCCCATGCCAAAGGAATGCGCACCATGCATTTGCCTGACGGCAGCACCTTGTACGTCAACGCCAATACGCGCCTGCGGGTGGACTTCAACAGTCACCAGCGCATCGTGCATCTGGATCAGGGCCAGTTGTATATCGAGGTGGCGCCCGACAAGGAGCGTCCGCTGTTCGTGCAGGCCGGTGAAGCCAATGTGCGGGTGGTCGGCACCGGCTTCGATGTGCGGCGCAGCAAGCAGCAACTGGTGGTCAGCGTGGCCCATGGGCAAGTGGCGTTCGATCCGGATACCAGGCTGCCGGCCACCCTGCTCGGCGCCGATCAGCGCGCTACGTTCAGTTATGCCAAAGGCACGCTGCAGCAGCAAACCCTCACTGCCGGCGAGGTCGCCGATTGGCGCGGCGGCCACGTGTCGTTTCGTAATCGCGAGCTGGCCAGCCTGATGGATGAGTTAAGCCTGTACCGGCCCCAGGCGCCGTTGCTGGTGGACAGTGCGGTGGCGCAACTGAAGGTCTCGGGCAATCTGGACGTGAATGATCCGGACGCCCTGCTCAACGCCCTGCCGGCGCTATTGCCGGTGAAAACCGTGGCCCTGGCCGACGGCAATATCAGGATCGAACCGCGCAAATAGCCCCGCGGAATTCTTATTTGAGAATATTTTGCATTCGCATGTGAGGATTATTTTTCCTGCCGCGTCTTCCTCGGGTCTGCGTTTGATACGCACACCTTTCTGGCCATTTGGCTACTCCGGGGGATTTCATGTTTCGCGCGCCTTGCCACGTTCAGCACCTGTTTCTTCGACCCACCGCCATTGCCGCCTGCCTGGCCTTCAGCCTGAGTGCCCAGGCCGAGTCGTTCAAGCTGCAACTGCCGGCCCAGTCCCTGGCCACGTCCCTGAGCCAGGTGGCGCAGCAGGCGAAAATCCAGCTGCTGTTCGATGAAGCGCTGCTGAAAAATATCCAGGCGCCGGCCCTCAATGGCGACTTCACACCGGAAGTGGCGATTCGCACCCTGCTCAAGGACGGCGAGTTCGTATTGCTCAAGGTCGGCAGCACTTACGTGGTACGCCCCGAAGAGGGCAAGACCACCAACAGCAGCGCGATCCAGCTCGACGCCCTGAGCGTGATCGGCACCGGCAACGAGGTCGACTCCACCACCGTCGGCCGTTCCACCCTGACCCAGGCGGACATCGACCGCTACCAGTCCAACAACATTCCCAGCCTGCTGCAAACCTTGCCCGGCATCAGCCAGGGCGGCTCGCTGAAGCCCGGTGGCCAGACCATCAACATCCGTGGTTTCGGCGACGCCGAAGACGTGCCGCTGACCGTCGATGGCGCCACCAAAAGCGGTTTTGAGCGCTATCAGCAGGGCACTGTGTTTATCGAGCCCGAGCTGATCAAGAGCATCGAAGTGGAGAAAGGCCCCAACTCGCCCTTCAGCGGCAACGGCGGCTTTGGCGGTACGGTCAACATGACCACCAAGGATGCCCCGGACCTGCTCAAGGACGGGCGCAACAGCGGTGCCATGCTCAAATACGGCTACTCCAGCAACGACCATGAGCAGGTCTACAGCAGTGCCGTTTACGGGCGTACCGATGACGGCCGCTTCGACGCCCTGGCCTACCTGACCCAGCGCGACGGCGGCGACATGAAACTGGCTGCCACCCTGCCCAACGACAACAACCAGTACCCGATCAACCCCAAGCGCCTGCCCAACAGCGCCCAGAATGTGGACGGAAAACTGTTCAAGTTCAATGCTCACTTCACCGATGAGCAAAGCCTGGGTCTGTCGTATTCGCGCTCCAACAGCCAGCGCTGGACGCCCTTCTCTGCCGCCAGCTACCCGACGCCGCCGACCCAGGCCAACATCGACCGCTATGGCTACGAAGCCGCGCTGAAACGCTTCCTGGCCAACCGCAATACCGTCGACACCACCTGGTCCGGCAAGTACGAATACCAGCCGATGAATAACCCGCTGGTGGACTTGACCATCAAGTACTCCGAATCCAATACCGACCAGACCGACGAGCGCGACGCCACGGCGTTTTTCCAGTTGGCCACCGGCGGGCGCAAGATGGACACCTCCTATAACGACAAGAACCTCGACGTACGCAACGTCAGCCTGTTTTCCACCGGTGCGTTGCAGCACGCGGTGACCACCGGTGTGCAAATCCGCAAGCACACCCGGGAAACCGAAATGTGGATGCCCGGCGCCACCTACAACACCCCGAAATACAACTACGGGCACTTCCAGCCGGGCTTCATGCCCCATGGCAAGGTCGACACCAACAGCTTCTTTATCCAGGACGCGGTGACGCTGGGCGATGTGACCATTACCCCGTCGATGCGCTATGACCATGTGCGCAACCGCGGCGAGGCCAACGACGCGCCGTACTACAGCAACCCGGACCCGGCCATCGGCCATGACTACAGCGACCGCACTTACACCGGCTGGTCGCCACGCCTGGCGGCGTACTGGACCATCACCCCGAACGTGGCGATGTTCGCCAACTGGAGCCGCACCTGGCGTGCGCCAGTGATCGACGAGCAGTATGAAGTCCAGGGCCTGGGCAGCCGCACCGCCACCAGCCTGGACCTGGACCCGGAGCGCATCACCTCCATCACCCTGGGCAACGTCACCAGCTTCGCCGACGTGTTCGCCCACGGCGACAACCTGCAACTGCGTACCACGCTGTTCCACAACAAGGTCGAGGACGAAATCTTCAAGGCCACGGGCGTGGGCTGCCAGAACCAGGCGGTCAACGGCGGGACGATTTCCAGCGCCTGCCCGCCGGGCGCGATGTCCAACTACCGCAACATCGGCGGCATGACCATCAAGGGTTTCGAGGCCGAGAGTTTCTATGACTCCACCTACGTGTTCGGCTCGGTATCGTTCGCCTACACCACCGGTAAACATGAAGGCGCCTACACCAACCCGTGGGGGCCGGACGTCTGGGCGCGGGACATTCCGCCAACCAAATGGGTGGTGGTGCTCGGCACCAAGATCCCGAGCCTGGATATGCGGGTAGGCTGGCAAGGGCAGTTCATCGGCGCCACCAGCCGCCTGCCGAGCGACAAGTATTCCGGCGGCCCGGGCACCAGCATCGGCGACCTGTTCTACGACCAGTACGGCAACAAGCGCTACAACACGCAAGGCCTGTTCGCCAGCTGGAAGCCGCAACAGGCTTACCTCAAGGGTACCGAGGTGAACTTCACCGTAGACAACCTGTTCAACAACAACTTCCGACCGGCCCTGAGCGGCGACCGCGCCTACACCAAGGGCCGGGATGCGAAGATCAGTGTGACGCGGTTCTTCTGACCCCACCTAATCAATGTGGGAGCGGGCTTGCTCGCGAAAGCGCTGGATCAGTCGGTACATGAGTTACCTGACACACCGCCTTCGCGAGCAAGCCCGCTCCCACATTCAGATCTTCTGCGCGCCATTTCTTGTATTCACAAGGCTGAGCTCTGGGGCGTAAACCCGCTGCTTGCTCAAATACCGCGTGCAACTCACCCGCAAGAACGAAGCAAAATTCACCACTTCGCCGCGGTAATCCATCACTTCTTCATACAGCTTGGCGATCAGTTGATTGGTGGTCATGCCATCCACCTCGGCGATTTCGCTGAGGATGTCCCAGAACTGGTTTTCCAGGCGCACGGTGGTCACCACGCCGCAGATGCGCAGGGAGCGCGAGCGGGATTCGTACAGAATCGGGTCGGCCTTGACGTACAGTTCGCACATGGCGATGACCTCCGCTTTACAGGGTGATTTTGGTGCCCAGCAGTCCGAGGAAACCCGCGAGCCAGCTTGGGTGCGCCGGCCACGCCGGGGCCGTCACCAGATTGCCTTGAACGTGGCTGTCGGTCACCGGGATATCGATGAACGTACCGCCCGCCAGTCGTACCTCCGGCCCGCACGCCGGGTAGGCGCTGCACTCGCGGCCTTCCAGGATCCCGGCAGCCGCCAGCAGTTGAGCGCCATGGCACACGGCAGCGATGGGTTTGCCAGCCTGATCGAAATCCTTGACCAGTTGCAGGACCTTTTCGTTCAGCCGCAGGTACTCAGGGGCACGGCCACCCGGCACCAGCAGCGCGTCGTAGTCGGCGGCGTTCACCTTGGCAAAATCCGCATTCAGGGCGAACAGGTGCCCGGGCTTTTCGCTGTAGGTCTGGTCGCCTTCGAAGTCGTGGATCGCCGTGCGCACGGTCTGGCCGGCAGCCTTGTCAGGGCACACCGCGTGCACGGTATGCCCCACCATCAGCAGCGCCTGGAACGGCACCATCACTTCATAGTCTTCGACGTAATCGCCGACCAGCATCAGGATTTTTTTCGCGGCCATGGGACATTCCTCCGGTTGAACGGTTGGGCAGATAGGAGTAGCCAAGATAGACCTGTGCCGATGAGCCGGGTAATGGCCCGCTACTACATCATTGCGGACCAGCCCTCTGTAGGAGCGAGCTTGCTCGCGAAGCACGTTAACGATAACGCGGGTAACCAGACAGCCCGCGACGCTCTCAGGTTTTTCGCGAGCAAGCTCGCTCCTACACAAACTGTACGGTCCAATCTGCACCCAGCTGTAAGCGCGCGTTTGCGGGGCTTTGTGGCTAGATGAACGTCCACTTCCGGCCCATTCGATTCTGGTTCCTTCCATGAGCTCCCGCGAAAATACCGGCATGGCCCTCGGCCTGCTGGGTGTCGTCATCTTCAGCCTCACCCTGCCCTTCACCCGTATCGTGGTGCAGGAAATCCACCCGTTGCTCAATGGCCTGGGCCGGGCGTTGTTCGCGGCGGTGCCGGCGGCGGTGCTGTTGCTGTGGCGCCGTGAGCGCTGGCCCACCTGGCGCCAGGTGCGCGGGCTGACGCTGGTGATTGCCGGGGTGATCCTGGGTTTCCCGGTGTTGTCGGCCTGGGCCATGCAAACCTTGCCCGCGTCCCATGGCGCGCTGGTCAACGGGTTGCAGCCGCTGTGCGTGGCGCTGTATGCGGCGTGGCTGTCCCATGAACGTCCGTCGAAGGCCTTCTGGGCCTGCGCGGCGCTGGGCAGTGCGCTGGTGCTGAGTTATGCGTTGATCACCGGAGCCGGCAGCATCCAGGCGGGCGACCTGTTGATGCTCGGGGCGATTGCCGTGGGTGGCTTGGGTTATGCCGAAGGCGGCCGGTTGGCCAAGGAGATGGGCGGCTGGCAGGTAATCTGCTGGGCGCTGGTGCTGTCGACGCCGGTATTGATCGGGCCGGTGGCCTACCTGGCGCTGCAACACGAAGGGCCGATCTCCATGCGCACCTGGTGGGCGTTTGGTTATGTCTCGTTGTTTTCGCAGTTCCTGGGGTTCTTTGCGTGGTACGCCGGGCTCGCCATGGGTGGCATCGCCCGGGTCAGCCAGATTCAGCTGTTGCAGATCTTTTTCACCATCGCGTTTTCGGCGCTGTTTTTTGGTGAACACATCGAGCCGATTACCTGGCTGTTTGCCTGCGGGGTGATTGTGACGGTGATGTTGGGGCGCAAGACCAGCGTGAAGCCTGCGCCAGCTCCCAAGGCTAGCGCGATCTAATGTGGGAGCGGGCTTGCTCGCGAATGCGGTGGATCAGTTGATACATCAGGTGACTGACACACCGCTTTCGCGAGCAAGCCCGCTCCCACATTTTTGATTTGCGTCGTACTCAGGCGAGGTAACCTTCCGACCGCAGCAGGGTTTCCAGGCAATGTTCGGTGATGTTGTAGAACGCCTTGAGCTCCTGGATTTTCTCCAGGAGTTGAGCGTTGTCCACCGGCTCGGCACGCTTCACGGCCAGGATCATCTTGTTCTTGTTGGTGTGCTCCAACGAGATGAACTCAAACACCTTGGTCTCATAGCCGCACGCTTCAAGGAACAACGCGCGCAAACTGTCGGTGACCATTTCCGCCTGCTGGCCCAGGTGCAGGCCGTATTGCAGCATCGGCTTGAGCAGCGCCGGGCTCTGGATCTGCAGGCGAATCTGCTTGTGGCAGCACGGCGAGCACATGATGATCGACGCACCGGAGCGGATGCCGGTGTGAATCGCGTAGTCGGTGGCGATGTCGCAGGCATGCAGGGCGATCATCACGTCCAGTTCGCTGGGCGCGACGCTGCGCACATCCCCGCACTTGAACACCAGCCCCGGGTGGTCCAGGCGGGCGGCGGCGTTGTTGCACAGGGTCACCATGTCTTCGCGCAGTTCCACGCCGGTGACTTCGCCGTCGGCGTTGAGGGTGTTGCGCAGGTAGTCGTGGATGGCAAACGTCAGGTAGCCCTTGCCCGAGCCAAAGTCCGCGACCCGCACCGGCTGGTCCAACTTCAGCGGCGAGGTGGTCAGCGCATGGCTGAACACTTCGATGAACTTGTTGATCTGCTTCCACTTGCGCGACATCGCCGGGATCAGCTCGTGTTTGGCGTTGGTCACACCAAGGTCGGCGAGGAAGGGCCGGGTCAGGTCCAGGAAGCGATTCTTCTCGCGGTTGTGCTCGGCAGACGGCGCTTCGCGCAGTTGCTGCGGCTTGCTTTTGAACAGTGAGCTTTTGTTTTTCTTGCTGTATTCCAGCTGGGCTTCGTCGGTCACCGACAGCAGGTGCGCATTCTTGAACGCCGCCGGCAACAACTCGGCAATTGCCGCCACGCCGTCGGCCAGGGAGAAGTTCTTGGTGATGTCGCGGGTCTTGTAGCGATAGACGAAGGACAGGCAAGGCTGATCCTTGACCGTCAGCTGCTTGATGATCAGCTTCTGAAGATCAGGCTCGGTGCCGACGTACTTGGCCAGCACCAGCTTGATAAAGGCGTTTTGCTCAAGGCTCGCGCTCAGCAGTTCGAGGAACTGCGCGTGATGATCCGGCGCGGGGCTGGCAGGTTTAGCGGTGGCAGACATGAACAAAAACGCCTCGGGCAGGGAATGCCGGGAATTTTACACTACTCCAACACCACCAACCGATTCGGCAGCTCATTGCGTGCGTGGGTCACCGGTACGTGCTCCCTGAGCAATTCCCCGCAAGCCTCAATACACGCCACAAACCCGGCCAACGTCTGGCCTTGCTTCACCTGGCGGGTGAAGTCCTTGACGATCGCATCCCAACTGCTGTCATCCAGGCGACTGGAAATCCCCTTGTCCACCAGGATTTCCACATACCGCTCGGCCTCACTGACAAAAATCAGCACCCCGGTGCTGCCCAGCGTGTGGTGCAGGTGCTGCTCGAGAAACTGCCGCCGTGCCAGGTTGGACGCGCGCCAATGGCGCACCGAGCGCGGGATCAGTCGCGTGGTGACCCTGGGCAAACGGAACACCAGGCACAGCACGACGAACGTGCCCCACTGCGCCAGCAGCAAGGTGTACATGGTCAACCAGCCCGACAGGTAGTGAATGATCCCCGGCACCACCAGCGCCAGCAGGCTGGCCCACAGCAGCGGGATGTAGGCGTAGTCGTCGGCGCGGGCCGCGAGCACGGTCACCAGTTCGGCGTCGGTCTGTTGCTCGACCCGGGCGATCGCCTCGGCGACCTGGCGTTGCTCGTGTTGACTCAGTAATGCCATGGTTGTTGATGCTCTCTAGTTATTGTCATTACCAGCCGCCCGAGGCGCCACCGCCGCCAAAACCACCGCCGCCGCCCCTGAAGCCACCGCCACCGCCACCTCCCCCGCCGCCACGACCGCTGCTGCTGAGAATCGCCAGCAGGATAGCGCCAACGGGCAGGCCCATGCGATTGCACAGCCACAACACTGCCAGCAACAGGATGAACAGGCCAATGGAAATGCCCGGGTTTTGCTTGGCGAAGTTGGCCTCGGACACATGCGCCGGCACGGCCAGCGGATCGCCGCCCACCACCTGCAGCATCGCCGCCACGCCGTCGCTGATGCCCTTGCTGTAGTTGCCCGCCTTGAACGCCGGGGCGATCACCTGGTTGATGATCACCCAGGACTGCGCATCCGTGAGCACGCCTTCCAGGCCATAACCCACTTCGATGCGAATCTTGTGCTCATCCCGGGCGACGATCAGCAGGGCGCCGTTGTCCTTGCCCTTCTGGCCGATGCCCCACGCGCGGCCCATTTGATAACCGAAGTCTTCAATGGGCACGCCTTGCAGGTCGGGCACGGTGACCACCACGATCTGGTCGCCGCTGGTCTGCTCCAGCGCCTGCAACTGCTGGGTCAGCTGCGCACGCACGGCCGGGTCGATCATCTGGGCGTTGTCCACCACCCGTCCGGTCAGGGCCGGGAAATTCAGGGCGGCCTGGGCGGTCAGGCTGAAGGCCAGCAGCACCGCCGCCATCAGCCAAGCGCGCTTGCCCATCAGAATTTCACTTGCGGCGCTTTATCGGCATCGGCACTGGTGGCCTCGAAGTTGGCGCGGACCGGCAAGTCGCTGTACATCACGCTGTGCCACAGGCGGCCAGGGAAGGTGCGGATCTCGGTGTTGTAGGCCTGCACTGCCTGGATAAAGTCGCGGCGGGCCACGGCGATGCGATTTTCGGTGCCTTCAAGTTGGGATTGCAGGGCCAGGAAGTTCTGGTTGGCCTTCAGGTCCGGGTAGCGCTCGGACACCACCATCAAACGGCTGAGGGCACCGCTCAAACCGTCCTGGGCTTGCTGGAACTGCTTGAGTTTCTCGGGATTGTCGAGGGTGCTGGCGTCCACCTGGATCGAGGTGGCCTTGGCCCGCGCTTCGATCACGGCCGTCAGGGTGTCCTGTTCATGGGCGGCGTAGCCCTTGACCACTTCCACCAGGTTGGGGATCAGGTCGGCGCGCCGCTGGTACTGGTTCTGCACCTGGGCCCAGGCCGCCTTGGCCTGTTCGTCCAGGGTCGGGATCTTGTTGATGCCGCAACCGCTCAGCACGGTGCTCACCAGTATCAATGCCACGGCCTTCCAGCCCCAACGGTAACCTTGTGCTGCTTGCATGGTGTTTCTCCTGCCAAACCTATGAAATTTACCGACTGACGCGTTAGCCACGGGCTTAGGGCATAATCCGCCACCACCCACTGGATTGCATCGTGCCAATCAGCTAAAAGATGCCCAGCGCCAATAAGAGTTCAGAAGTGTGCGGTATTTATCTGAACAACACCCGAACAACAATAGACGCTCTCCGGTCCCAAGGCTGCGAGAAAGGATTTTCATGAAGAAGCTGTGTTTGCTGGGCCTTGTTGTCAGTTTGGCCACTCATTCCGTATTAGCCGAAACAAAGCCCGCAGTGCTCAAGGACAAGGACGCCTTCGTCAGTGACCTGCTCAAGCAGATGACCCTTGATGAGAAGATCGGCCAATTGCGCCTGATCAGCATCGGCCCCGAAATGCCCCGCGAACTGATCCGCAAGGAAATCGCCGCCGGTCGCATCGGCGGCACCTTCAATTCGATCACCCGCCCGGAAAACCGTCCGATGCAGGACGCAGCCATGCGCAGCCGGTTGAAGATCCCGATGTTCTTCGCCTATGACGTGATCCACGGCCACCGCACGATATTCCCCATCAGCCTGGCCCTGGCTTCCAGCTGGGACATGGACGCCATCGGCCACTCCGGGCGCATCGCCGCCCAGGAAGCTGCCGCCGACAGCCTCGACATCACCTTCGCGCCGATGGTCGACATCTCCCGCGACCCGCGCTGGGGCCGTACCTCCGAAGGCTTTGGCGAAGACACCTACCTGACCTCGCGCATTGCCGAAGTGATGGTCAAGGCCTTCCAGGGCAGCAGCCCGGCCAAGGCCGACAGCATCATGGCCAGCGTCAAGCACTTCGCCCTGTATGGCGCGGTGGAAGGCGGTCGCGACTACAACGTGGTCGACATGAGCCCGGTCAAGATGTACCAGGACTACCTGCCGCCCTACCACGCCGCCATCAAGGCCGGCGCCGGTGGCGTGATGGTTGCGCTGAACTCGATCAACGGCGTACCCGCCACCGCCAACACCTGGCTGATGAACGACCTGCTGCGCAAGGACTGGGGCTTCAAGGGCCTGGCCGTGAGCGACCACGGTGCGATCTTCGAGCTGATCAAGCACGGCGTGGCCAAGGACGGGCGTGAAGCCGCCAAGCTGGCGATCAAGGCCGGCATCGACATGAGCATGAACGACTCGCTCTACGGCAAGGAATTGCCAGGCCTGCTGAAGTCCGGCGAGATCGAACAGAGCGACATCGACAATGCCGTGCGCGAAGTGCTCGGCGCCAAGTACGACATGGGCCTGTTCGCCGACCCGTACCTGCGCATCGGCAAGGCCGAGGATGACCCGGCCGACACCTACGCCGAAAGCCGCCTGCATCGCGCCGACGCACGTGACGTGGCACGCCGCAGCCAGGTGCTGCTGAAAAACCAGAACAACACCCTGCCGCTGAAAAAGGACGCGACCATCGCCCTGGTCGGCCCGCTGGCCAAGGCGCCGATCGACATGATGGGCAGCTGGGCTGCTGCCGGTAAACCCGCGCAATCGGTGACCCTGCTGGACGGCATGAACGCCGTGATCGGCGACAAGGGCAAGGTGATCTATGCCCGTGGCGCCAATATCACCAACGACAAGAAAGTCGTCGACTACCTCAACTTCCTGAACTTCGATGCCCCGGAAGTAGTGGATGACCCGCGCTCGTCCCAGGACATGATCGACGAAGCCGTCAAGGCCGCCAAAGGCGCCGATGTGGTCGTGGCCGCCGTGGGCGAGTCCCGTGGCATGTCCCACGAATCGTCGAGCCGCACCGACCTGAACATCCCGCAGAGCCAGCGCGACCTGATCAAGGCCTTGAAAGCCACCGGCAAACCGCTGGTGCTGGTGTTGATGAACGGCCGTCCGCTGTCGATTGTCGAGGAGAACGAACAGGCTGACGCAATCCTGGAAACCTGGTTCGCCGGCACCGAAGGCGGCAACGCTATCGCTGACGTGCTGTTCGGTGACTACAACCCGTCGGGCAAGCTGCCGATCACCTTCCCGCGTTCGGTGGGGCAGATTCCGACCTACTACAACCACCTGAGCATTGGCCGGCCGTTCACTCCGGGCAAGCCGGGCAACTACACCTCGCAGTACTTCGATGACACCACCGGGCCGCTGTTTCCGTTCGGTTACGGCTTGAGCTACACCAGTTTCAGCCTGTCGGACATGGCGCTGTCGTCCACCACCCTGAACAAGACCGGCAAGCTCGACGCCACCGTGGTGGTGAAAAACACCGGCAAGGTCGATGGCGAAACCGTGGTGCAGCTGTATATCCAGGACGTGGCCGGCTCGATGATCCGCCCGGTGAAGGAATTGAAGAACTTCCAGAAGATCATGCTCAAGCCGGGCGAAGAGCGCGCGGTGCACTTCACCATCACCGAGGAAGACTTGAAGTTCTACAACACCCAACTGAAGTTTGCGGCTGAGCCGGGCGAGTTCAATGTGCAGATCGGGTTGGATTCGCAGGATGTGAAGCAGCAGAGCTTCGAACTGCTCTAAAGTCTTGCCCGGTCAAAATGTGGGAGCGGGCTTGCTCGCGAATGCGGTGGATCAGTTGATACATCAGGTGACTGACACACCGCTTTCGCGAGCAAGCCCGCTCCCACATTTGATTGGGGTATTCTGGCTTATCCGCGGCGGTCCAGCAGGTTGACCACCAACCGATCAATCCACCCCCACACCCGCTGCTTCACCCGCCGCCACAACGGCCGCGACTGCCATGCCTCAAGGCTCACCGCCTGGCTCAGGGCAAAATCCCGCTCGAAACTCCCCACCACTGCCAACGTCAATTCCGGGTCCAACGCTTCCAGGTTCGCTTCCAGGTTGAAGCGCAGATTCCAGTGGTCGAAGTTGCACGAGCCAATGCTCACCCAATCGTCCACCAGCACCATTTTCAAGTGCAGGAAGCACGGCTGGTATTCAAAGATCTGCACCCCGGATTTGAGCAAACGCGGGTAGTAACGGTGCCCGGCATACCGCACCGACGGGTGATCGGTACGTGGCCCGGTCAACAGCAAACGCACATCCACCCCGCGCCCCGCCGCCCGGCGCAGGGCACGCCGTACGCTCCAGGTCGGCAGGAAATACGGCGTGGCCAGCCAGATACGCTGGTGGCCGCTGTTCAGCGCGCGGATCAGTGACTGCAAGATATCGCGATGCTGGCGGGCGTCGGCATAGGCCACACGCCCCAGCCCCGGTCCTGTCGCTGGCACCTTGGGCAACCGTGGCAGGCCAAAATGCGTGGCCGGTTTCCAGGCTCTACGATCGTCGTTCGCCAGCCACTGACGGTCGAACAACGCCTGCCAATCCAGCACCAGCGGGCCACGAATCTGCACCATCACTTCGTGCCAATCGGCGGTGTCTTCCCCAGGCGTCCAGAATTCATCCGTCACGCCGGTGCCGCCAACCACGGCGATGGTCTGGTCGATCAACAACAGCTTGCGGTGGTCCCGATAGAGGTTGCGCATCCAGCGGCGCCAGCTCAGGCGGTTGTAGAATCGCAGGTCCACCCCGGCATCGATCAACCGCCGACGCAGGCCCAGGGTAAACGCCAGGCTGCCGTAGTCATCGAACAGGCAACGTACGCGCACGCCACGTTCGGCGGCCGCCACCAGGGCCTGAACCATCGCCTCGGCACACGCGCCCGCCTCCACCAGATACAGCTCCAGCGCCACCTGTTGCTCAGCCTGGGCGATACCTTCCAGCATGCGTGGGAAGAAACTCGGGCCGTCGACCATCAGCTCGAAACGGTTGGCGCTGCGCCACGGGAACACTGCGCCGCTCATGTCAGCGCGCCGTGAAAATCAGTACCGCACCCACCGGCACCGACAGGCTGATCTGCGACAGCCCGGCGGCCTTGCGCAATGCGGCTACCCCCGGCAGCAAATCGAAATCCTCGGCGTGCACCACCAATGGCTCCAGGGTGACCACCTGGAAGCGTCGGTCATCCAGGCGGGTCGCCAGCAATTCGGTGCTGTAGGTCTGGGTCTTGCCGTGCAGGGTCACCGACAGCGGCAGGCGCAGCTCGTATTGCGCGCCGGGGGCCAGGTCGTTGATCGGTTGCAGGTTGATCTGCGCATTGATCACCGCGTCCGGGTAGGTCTTGATCTCGAACAGCTCATTGCGCATGCGCTCGTCGCGCAGCGGGATGCCGCTGTTGATCGACTCCAGTTCGACTTCCAGCTGCGCCGCGCCTTTGCTGTCGACCTTGCCATGCAGCACCAGGAAGCGCTGCACTTCAGCGATGTCGGTGTTCTTGGTGGTGACGAACGACAGGCGCGAGGACTCGTTGTCCAGGTACCAGTCGGCATGGGCAGGCACGGCGGCAGCGGCCAGCAGCAGGAAGGCCATGGGTTTGAACAGGGACATAAAGACTCTTGGGGCAAAAAACCTGGGCGAACAGTAACAAAGACCTCCTGTAGGAGCGAGCTTGCTCGCGAAGGTTGCCAACGATGACGCGGGCATTCTGAATGAACGCGGTGCCTGTGAGTTCTTCGCGAGCAAGCTCGCTCCTACGGGGGAACGGTGGTCAGGCCAACGCCTGCTGCACATCGCGAATCGTCGACTCCAGGCTGGCCAGGTGCAGGCTCAGCACCCGTTCCACCGGTGCCTGATCCATCGGCCAATGCAGCGCCATGCTGCCCACCAACCGGCCATTGGCCCGGACCGGCAAGGCCACCGCGCGAATCAGGAACGGCAGGCGCACCGGGTATTCCCAGTAGCCTTCGGTGCGTTGGCCAAACCCCTGGTGCTGGGATTGTTCACACGCCCGGTATTGATCGTCTTCCGCCACATGCTCACGACCGGCCAGGCGCTGCACTTCATCCGCCGACAATTGCGCCAGGCACGCCTTGCCCATGGCCGAGTGAAACAGGCTGGCATGCTGGCCGACGATCTGGCAATTGTTCGGGTAGAGCTTGCGCAGCACCGTGGGGATCGCGCTTTCCATCACTTCCAGGCGCTCGCCGTCGAAGCTCGACAGGTCCACCACCAGGCCGGTGCGCTCGCTGAGGTCCAGCAGCCACGGCGCGGCGCTTTCCACCAGTTGGCGCTTGAAGCGTTGCTGGGTGTCGCCGAACAACCGTCTGGCCCGCAGGCGGTAACGCCGGTCGCTGAGCCCACGATAGATCCAGCCCTGTTCCTGCAAGGTCAGCAGCATCCGCGAGACCGTGGCCTTGGGCAGGTGAGTCAGGTAATGCAACTCTTCCAGCCCCAGCGCCTGATGCTCGCCGAGCAATTCGATGATCGCCAGTGCCCGCCCTACTGAGCGTACGGTTCCCGTCTCGGCGTCGCTGCCCATGTGTCGATCTCCTTGATGCCGATGGATGATCTGATTTCACAGCAAGATACAGGCCCGTCGCGGCTCAACCGGTCGCCGAGAGGCAAGCGGGTGGGCGCCGCTGCACCCAGCGGGTCAGTTGTTCGTGGGCGTACGCCAGTTGCAACACTGTCCTGTCCGCCTGGGCCGGGCCGATGATCTGCAGGCCCATGGGCAAGCCCCGGGGGTTGAAACCCACCGGCACGCTCATGCTCGGCAGGCCGGCCAGGGTGGGGCCGATCACCACTTCCATCCAGCGATGGTAGGTGTCCATCTCGCGCCCTGCGACGAGGCGTGGCCAGGCTTGTTGTGCATCGAAAGGGAACACTTGGGCGGTGGGCAGCAACAGGAAATCGTAACGTTCGAACAGTTTGCCGAGGGCGCGGTACCAGTCGCTGCGGTTGATCGAAGCCTGGTAAACGTCCGCCGCACTCAGTTGCAATCCGCCCTGCACTTCCCATTGCGCCTCCGGCTTGAGCAGTGCACGTTTTTGCGGGTCGGCGTACGCCGCGCCGAGGGAGCCCTGGATCAGCCAATGGCGGTGCACCAGCCAGGTCTGCCACAGGCGTTCCAGAGAAAATTCCGGTTGGCAGTGCTCGACCTCGCAACCCAGCGCAGCGAAGTCCTTGAGGGCCGATTCGCACAGGCTCATCACGCCGTCTTCCATCGGCAGGTAACCGTTGTAATCCCCGAGCCAGCCCAAGCGTGCACCCTTGAAGTCGCGCTGCAATGGCTCACCCAACACCGCCGGATCCTCCTTGAGCGACAGCGGCACCCGAGGGTCGTAGCCGGCCTGCACACTCAGCAGCCGCGCCACATCCGCCACGCTGCGACCCATCGGGCCTTCCGTGGCCAGTTGCTGGACGAACAGCTCCGGCGCCGGCCCGTGAGGCACCCGACCCTGGGACGGACGCAGGCCAAATACGTTATTGAACGCCCCCGGGTTTCGCAGCGAGCCCATCATGTCGCTGCCATCCGCTACCGGCAGCATGCGCAATGCCAGCGCCACCGCCGCGCCGCCGCTGCTGCCACCGGCCACCAGGCGCGGGTCATAGGCGTTGCCGGTGGTACCGAACACGCTGTTGTAGGTCTGCGAGCCCAGGCCAAATTCCGGCACGTTGGTCTTGCCGATGATGATCGCGCCACTGGCCCGAACCCGCGCCACGCTGATCGCATCTTCTTGAGGAACATGCTCGGCGAACAACGGCGAACCGAGGGTGGTGCGCAGGCCCTGGGTCGCCGCCAGGTCCTTGATGGCCTGGGGCATGCCGTGCATCCAGCCACGGGATTGGCCTTGGTCCAACTCGCGATCACGCTGCGTCGCTTCGGCCAGCACGTCCTCATGGGAGCGCAGCGAGACCAGCGCATTCACCGTCGGGTTGAAGCGTTCGACCTGGGCCAGATACGCCTGCATCACTTCATGGCAGGACACCTGCCGCGCATGGATCGCCCGAGACAGTTCGATGGCATCCAGTTCAACAATACTCAAGGTTTCACCTCGCTGGAAAACGGCGCCGGTCGTTTCGCCCGTGGCGCCTCATGCATGCAGTAAGTGCCCAGCAGCGTCAGGACGCAAGCGAACAGCACATAAAATGCCGGGGCTACCGGCGTGCCCAGCACCTTGCTGAGCCAGGTGACGATCAACGGCGCAAAGCCCCCGAATACCATCACCGCCACGTTGTAAGCCACCGACACCCCGGTGGAGCGTACTTCGATGGGAAACTGCTCGGCCAGGGCCGTCGGCGCCGGGCCGAAAAAGCCGCCGATGGCAGTGCACAACATCACCTGCATCACCAGCAAACGCTCGATGGACGGTGCCGCCGCGACCCACACATACAGCGGGTACACCATCACAAAAAACGCCAGGGTGAACGCCATCAATACCGGGCGCCGACCGAACCGATCCGACAGCAGGCCGGACAGCGGAATCACCACGGTCATCAGCGCCACCGCGAACATCTGCACCATCAACACCTGGTCCAAAGGCAGGCCGAGGTTCTTGTGGGCAAAGGTCGGCATGTTCACCAGCACCACGTAGAACGACACCGTTGCACCACAGGCCAGGCCCATCGATACCAAGATGCTGCGGCGGTGGTCGCGGATGACGTCCATCAAGCTCGGCGCCGCACCCTTGGCCTGTTTGCGTGCCTCGATAAATTCCTCGGGGTCTTCCATGTGCCGGCGGATCCACAAGCCCACGGGACCGATCAGCAAGCCGAAGATGAACGGCAGGCGCCAGCCCCAGACTTCAAGGGTGTGCGGCTCGAAGAAGTGCGTGACCAACGCCACCATCGCCGCGCCGCCGAACACCGCCAGGCACTGTCCCACCAACTGCCAGGAACCGTACAGGCCCTTGCGATGGGCCGGCGCGCTCTCCACCAGGAACGCCGTGGCACTGGCGTATTCACCGCCGGTGGCAAAGCCCTGGAGCATGCGCGCAACCACGATCAGCATCGGCGCGCCCATGCCGATGGCAGCATAGCTGGGGGCGAAAGCGATCAGGGCGATGGAGATGGTCATCAACCGGATGATCAGTTGCATCGCGGCCTTGCGGCCTTTGCGGTCCGAATACATGCCCAGCAGAATCCCGCCCACCGGGCGCATGAAGAAGCCGACGCCAAAGGTGGCCAGGGCCATCAGCAGCGAGGCGTATTCATCCTCCGAGGGGAAAAACTGCCGGGCGATAATGCTGGCGAGAAAGCCGTAGACGATGAAGTCATACCATTCCAGCGCATTGCCGATCACCGCCGCCACCACCTGGCGGGTGCGGGATACACCTTGTTTTGAAGCCTGCATGGGAACACTCCATTCAACCAGTCGGGAAAGGGTCCAGCGGCAGAAAAAAGAGGTCGTCAGGCGGGCTTGAGCCAGCTCTCGGCCAGCGCGCCCCAGTAGGCGGCGCCGGTCAACAGGATGTCGTCGTTGAAGTCATAGGCGGGGTTGTGGACCATCGGCCGCGACACGCCGTTGCCGATAAACAGGTAGCTGCCGGGGCAGCGTTGCAGCATCCAGGCGAAGTCTTCGCTGCCCATCAGCTTGGTGGTGTTGCCGTCGACGGCATCTTCACCCAGCAGGGCGACGCCGACCTGGCGGGCGAATTCGGTTTCTTCGGGATGGTTGACCAGCACAGGATAGGCCGGGCGATGTTCGATCTGCGCGGTGCAGCCGAAGCTCGCGGCCTGGGTCAGGATGATCGCCTTGACCCGCGCCAGCATCAGTTCACGCACGTTTGCATCCAGGGCACGCAGGCTCAAACGCAACAGTGCTTGCTGGGGAATCACGTTGGCCGCCTGGCCCGCTTGCAGGGCACCGACGGTCACCACGGCGGCTTCCTGGGCATTGATATTGCGCGCCACCACGGTCTGCAATGCCATGACCATACTGGCGGCGGCCACCAGCGGGTCGACCGTCAGGTGCGGCATGGAGCCATGGCCACCGACGCCTTCGAGGGTCACGGTGAGCAGGTCCTGGGAGGCCATCATCGGTCCAACGCGCAGGCCCAGATGGCCGGCGGGCAGGCCCGGCATGTTGTGCATGCCGAACAGTGCATCGCAGGGAAACCGCTCCAGCAAGCCGTCGGCGAGCATGGCTTCGGCGCCGCCCTGGCCTTCTTCGGCGGGCTGGAAAATCAGGTTCAGGGTGCCGTCGAATTGACGGGTCGCGGCCAGGTAACGCGCGGCGCCCAGCAGCATGGTGGTGTGGCCGTCATGGCCGCAGGCGTGCATGCAGCCGGCGTGTTGGCTGCTGTAGCTGGCGCCGGTGTTTTCGATGATCGGCAACGCGTCCATGTCGGCGCGGATACCGAGCTTGCGCGAGCTGCTGCCATTGCGCAGCACACCCACCACGCCGGTCTGGCCGATGCCGGTATGGACTTCGTAGCCCCAGTTACGCAGCGATTGCGCCACGAGGGCGGAGGTGCGGTTTTCTTCAAAACCCAGTTCGGGGTGGGCGTGAATGTCCTGACGCACGGCGTGCAGGTCGCTGGCGACATCGCTCAGCCAATCCAGAATGTGCTGGTGTGGGCTCATGGTGATTCTCCTCGCAGGCGGGTGTTCCCGTTCTTTTTCGTTGCACACCGCCAGATAACCGCGATGTGCGCAGGAGGACAATCAAAGGTGGTTCCACCCTGTGGAACCTCAGCCCCACCTGTGGCTGCATTAGGGCAAGAGGCGGCAGCCCTCGCGCTGGCCCAGCCATTGGGCACTGTGGGCGCGGCCCAGGCCGCTGGCGGTCACGAGGTGTTTTTCAGGGTTGTCGGTGAAGGCGCTGGTGGGCACGTATTGCTTCACATAACCCTGGCAATAATCAGCGGGATTACCCTCCACATATCGGCAGGAGCAGTACTCCTTGGCGGTGTAGGCCGCGATGATGTCGGGGAAGGCTTGCAGGTTGACCCGCTCGTGCCAGACCCAGCCGAGCAACACGAGTAACAGCAGGATCAACAGACTGACGAAGGGATGACGGCGGATCATGGTTGCACCGCTGCAAGGACGCGCTTGAGGAGTTCGTTGTGGCGATAGCTGCCGTCGCGGTCGTCACCGTAGCGCACGATGACCAGCTGTTTTTCGGGCATCACGTAGAGCGCCTGCCCCCAGTGGCCGAGGGCGGCGAAGGTGTCGGCGGGCGCGTCCGGCCAGGGTCTGGCGGCACCCTGCACTTCGCGGTTGAGCCACCATTGGCCGCCCGGAACGGCTTCGTCCTGGCCCGCCTTGTACTTGTCGAACGGTTGGCGATTGAACGCGACCCACTCCTTGGGCAGCAATTGTTGCTCGCCCCAACGGCCGTCGCGCTGCATCAGCAGGCCGACGCGGGCCAGGTCGCGGGCGGTGAGGTAGGCATATGAGGACGCGACGAAGGTTTCCTCGGCATCGCTTTCCCAGGTGGCGTTGTGGATGCCCAGTGGCTGGAACAGGGCGGTCCATGGGTAGTCGACGTAGGCCTTGTGGCCGAGCATGCCCTTGAGGGTGGCGGACAGGATATTGCTGTCGCCACTGGAGTAGCGGAATGCCTGGCCGGGGGCGCTGGAGGTCGCGGTGTCGGCGGCGAACTCGGCCATGTCGTGGTGGCCGCGGGTGTAGAGCATGGCGACCACCGAGGATTTCAGCGGGGCGTATTCGTAGTCTTCCTGCCAGTCGAGGCCCGAGGCCCAGTGCAGCAGGTCGGCCATGGTCACGCCGGGGTGTTGTTTCATCGGCGGGTAAAAGCGCGCGGCGGGGTCGGTGAGTTTGAAGCGGTTTTCGCCGAAGGCCACGCCGAGCACGGTGGCCATCAGGCTTTTGCTGATGGACCAGGTCAGGTGCGGGGTGCTGGCGGTGGTGGGGGCGGCGTAGCGTTCGTAGATGATCTGGCCGTCACGGATGACCAGCAAGGCGTCGGTGCGGACGCCTTTGCGGGTGGTGTCATCGCGGGGTGGGAAGGCGTAGTCGTCCAGGGCCTTGGCGGCTGGGCCGGTCAGGGGCAGGCCTTGGGACCAATCCTTCTCCGGCCAGGTTTCGGCTTGGGCTGTCAGGGTGAACAGCAGCGCGGCGTAGAGCAGGCCTTTGAACATGGACTTTGAGACTCAGGGCATTCGAGCCCGCGAGGCTAGCCCAGGGGGATGACGGTTTTGTTACGGGGCCCTTGGGGGGAGTACATATCCGTTGTTTAGGTAACGGCTGCTTATGGTT
>NZ_JACAQC010000021.1:89615-121420 GCF_013385345.1 Pseudomonas sp. I8001 | reverse complement strand
AATACGCGCGTGACACCATGCCGCGTGGGGTGCTGGGGATGAATGCGGCGATGATGGAGGACTACCTCAAGTTCATCGCTAACCGTCGTCTGTCGCAGATTGGATTGAAGGAAGAGTACCCAGGGACGACTAACCCGTTCCCTTGGATGAGCGAGATTATGGACTTGAAGAAAGAGAAGAATTTCTTTGAGACTCGGGTTATTGAGTATCAGACTGGTGGGGCGTTGAGCTGGGATTGACGCCGATTATGACTGACTTTAAAGGCTGCCCTTGGGCAGCCTTTTTTATGCGGGACCCACGTGCCCTACCATCGCTAGAGTAACCACGTCAAAACCTAGAGTTGACCAAGCAAAAAACCTTTACAAAAAAATACGAAATTTGCAATCTCGTCATCGGACGCTTGCTGAGTTCCAAAAAGCCATCATAATACGCTCCAGTTATCTTATGTTGTGCAAGGAGGCAACAATTATGCATACAACAGTTCGCCCCACTACGAATTTAATAGGTACAGAAACTATATAGGCACACAACCTATTGGTTACCAAAGCAATTCCTCTACGCATAAAAGTGAATTTTAAGGGAATAGCATGCCAAACAAACATCCACTCCGCGTTCAGTCTCACATCTTACGACTCCTTGGCGACCAGCTAATTGGGCATGACCGCTTAGCCGTATTTGAGCTTGTAAAAAACTCATACGACGCTGATGCCAGCACCGTTGCCATTACGATCGATCTCAACGCTGTCGATCCATGTGTCAAAGTCGAAGACAATGGTTGCGGAATGAACCTTTCAGTAATCACTGGTGCCTGGCTGGAAGTTGGAACAGACTCGAAGCGTACGGCTCAAAATAGAAAACGGTCTGAGTTATTCAATAGGCTGCCGTTAGGAGAAAAAGGGGTTGGCAGGCTTGCCGTTCAAAAACTCGGTAAAAAATTACAAGTAATCACTAAAGAAAAAAACTCAGCAGAGTATGAGTTCAATATAGATTGGGACGCTCTAATCAGCAGCTCAAAATACCTGAACGACAAACTATCTGTTGAAGTTATAGAAAAGACCACCCCCACACACTTTAAGACTGGAAGTGGCACATTCATAAAAATTTCCGACCTATATATATCGGATTGGAAACGAGGCGATATACGAGAGCTTTACCGCCTTGTAAAATCACTCAGTAATCCGTTTAATCGTGTGGATTCATTTAACGTAACTTTAGATGTACCAGGCAGACAGGATGAAATCAGCGGTCTTCCCGATGTAGAGGACATGCTGGACAGAGCAATGTGGAAGTTAACATATCGCCTTGATGAAAAAGGTATTTTTCGATGGGCATATTTTTTTCAGCCACCTAAGTATAAAGGGCTACAACGCAGATACAAACGCTATACAGGGCGCTTAGATATTCTTCCCGAAAAAGGTGAAGACACGAAAACAGGCAAGCAGAAAAAAGAACAAAAAATATTTGTAACAGCGGACATACTGAAAGAGATAGGCCCAATAAAGGGTCGAATTTATGCGTTTCATCAAAGCCCTGAAATCTTACGCCTTTTTGGTGATAGCCAACAAATGAAAGCATGGTTAGCCGGCCAATCAGGTGTTCGTGTTTATCGAGATCGAGTTCGAGTTTTTAACTATGGCGAGCCAGGTGACGACTGGCTGCGCCTGAACGCTAGACGAATCAACACACCTGGAAAAAAACTAGGCTCAAATAGTATTGTTTCATATATAGATCTAGATTTAGATAAAAGCACAGGACTTCGAGAAAAAACGAACCGCGAGGGCTTCGACGAAAACAAATCTTTCGACAGCTTACGCGCTATTGCATTGAGCATATTTGACAAGTTCGAGCGAGAGTTAGCACCAGATCGAGACGCTGTAGACAAAGCGATTAAAAATACGGAAAAGCTCCCCCCCATTGAAAATGCATTTGATGAAATCATCAAAGTCGCAAAGAAGCATAAACTTGAACAAGAAATACTCCCAGCAGTCGCAGCCATAAAAAACGAACTTGATAGTTTCAAAGAAGTAATGGTGGGATCAGGCATGGCAAATATGAATATTGGCCTAGCCTTTCACGAAATGGTTCACGGCGTAGATAACATTGTCGGTCAACTTGAACGCAACTCAAACAAAGAAATCATATTAAGTACAGTTCGTCATCTTAGAAGTTTACTTGATACATTTAAACCACTTTTACAGCGAGAGAAAAATCGATCTCTTCCTGTTAATGAGCTGACAACTCGTGTACTTAAAATGCACCAACATAGATTCCCTCGTCATGAAGTGGCGCTTTCCGACTGGACGAACGATACCGACAAGGCAATAAATTTTAAGATCAAAGGCCCACTAAACCTTGTTATAGGTGCAATTAGCAACGTAATAGATAACGCTATTTACTGGTCACGCTATAGAAAAGAACTTGAAAATCGTTCTGACCCAGCCGCGATTTTGATTCTTTCATCGTGGGATCAGGAACTTAAAGAGGGGACACTCGCAATAATTGATAACGGCATGGGTTTCCAACTCAACCCAGATTCAATTGCCAAACCCTTTATGACAATGAAGGCTGGCGGCTCTGGCTTGGGACTCTATTTTGCCAGACTAGTACTTGAATCAATGGGTGGGAGATTCATGGTTTGTCGTGCCGAAGAGTTACGGGATGATTTCAACTTCTCCTCATCATATGATGGCGCAGCTGTAGTATTTACCTTCAAGGATTAGAAAAATGAAACCTTTCTCCAGAGTCGTCGCGCTTGATAATAACCAAGAAGACCTAGATGCGATAGTACGAGCACTAGGCAGGGCAGGATATAGCGCTATCCCATATCTTTTTGATGTGGGCGAATTTGTACCACCAATTACTCAACCGTGTGCAGGATTGAGGCTTATTTTCTCAGATATACATTTGACGCCGACAAGCAGCATAAATGGGGTCGACCATGCAGCCACTATAGGAAACTTCTTAAAACAAATCGTACCAACTGGTCCATATGGTGTTATTTTTTGGTCAAAGCACGAGGCTGACGAACATAAAATCGTGGGCGAACTTATATCCAGAGCTCCGGACATTGGCTTTAACCTGCCAGTTTTTTTTGGATTCATGGACAAAAACAAGGTAGGAATAGGTCATCCAGAATTAGAAGTTGATTATGAGTTATTTGGAAAATTAATATACGGAGAAATCTCAAAATCGCAATCCCTTTCAATTATCATGAACTGGGAGGAGCGTATTCTCTTAGCTGCAACGCAAGCAAGTAATAACCTGTTTCAAGTCATCAAGAACACTCCAGGAGTTGAAGGCGACTCTGTATCTGAAGAATGGTTAAACTTACTGACTTTTCTGAGCCAAGAAGCCGTTGGAAAAACTGCAGCAATCTCAAACGCTTCTGGAGCTCTAGATAACGCCCTACTGCCAGTCCTAGAGGATCAACTTAGGGCGCAACCTTCCAGCACAGAAGAAATAGACAATCCTATATGCGAAAAACTATCTGCTATGGGAGACCTAAAACTAAAACTTTCAGCCTCTATAGACAGGGCATCACTTAACTCCTTTTATCTAGTAGAAGACTTCGAAACAGGCAGAGCTCAGCCATATAACTTTAGAGGCGTAATTTCAAAACTCAATGATGATCCGGGAAATTTCATTTCAGATCACTTCGGCGCCGACTGGAGAGAAGTACTATACAAAGAATTTATAGTTAATGGCGAAACAATAGCCATAAATGAAGAACTGGTTGGCAGAGCATCACCATGTTTAATATCATTATCTGCTGAATGCGATGAGGTTCAAGGAAAAATTCCAAGCCACAGATATCTTCTGGGTGTAATCTTCGATACGGCGGATATAAAATCCTTTCTTCGAGGAGGTCAACCAACAAGAGCCGCATTACAAAACATTGGAATAATAAAAGTCGGAGGCACTGCGAAGTGCATGCTGGTTTCCTGTCGCAGATTCACCAGTGAGCACTCTGTCAGATTCTCACTACCTATTACCCCTATAGCCCGACTGAGAAGAAACACACTAGAAGAAGTAATTCACCACTACACAACACACGCGAGAAGACCTGGCGTGATGCGTTTTCACTAATAACAACTAGATCAAACTAAAGCCTTGCCGTATTTTTTTTCAGCAAGGCTACAACTTATGCTACTTCTTCACTTTTTTTAGCCCCGAAAGTTTCAGCTAAAGACGAAACAATAGCCTCCATAACAGGCGAACAAACTGCGTTCCCCATTAACTTTACCTTTTCGCGCCTAGTTACATCTGGGAAATTATATTTCTCTGGAAACCCCATAGCCTTCCGTAGTTCATCTGGTTGAAGCATACGCATCATATGCCCTTCAGGCCCGGGCCTAACATACGCAAATCGATCAACTGTTGTAATAGTTCTCAAAGGGGAATCCATTCGCTGCCACCCTCCACCACCATCAGTACCATAATATACAATCAAAAATGACGTATTATGCCCTAACTCAGAAATCGCACGATCAGCACGTGCAAGGGTTTCTTTAGCTCGATTTGGTCGGCGCAGCGGAGTCATTTTGTACTTTTCAGTTTTATCCAAAATGTCCCAAACATTCTTATAGGCTGTATTTAATGGTAGCACCGGACTTGGCATATCTATTAAATCAGCAATCATAAAAAGCCTACGTCGACGCTGAGCCACACCAAAACCCGAAGCATCAATAACTTGCTCACGTACGTTATATTTCAAACGGACCAGTTCCTGCATCAACTCTTTGTACCTTCCCCAAGGTTTCATATGCACAACATTTTCAAGCGTAATCCATCGAGGCTTCATTACCTCTGCGTATCTGATTACCTGAAAAGCTGTGTCCTTACTTTCTTCGGAACGAGGTTTGGCTCCACGCGCGCATGTGTGATGTGTGCACTCAGGGGAGGAGATAAGCAAATCTATTGGACCGGTTTTCAATAAAACATCTTCGGGCGTCAGAATCCTTAGATCCTCTTGAAAGACATGCGCCTCAGGAAAATTCAGCTTGAAGGACTCGACCGCTGGCCCCCACAAATCGACTCCGCCCATGATTTTCGCACCACCTTCACGGGCCCCCAAGCTGCTGCCACCTGCCCCACAGAACATGTCAAACGTACGAATCTGATCCATTACACAGCCTTTAATTTTATCTTCTAGCCAGGTTACCAGGTTCCCGGCACCATTCAACCTTAATGGCACAAGGACACCATCATGAACGAGAACCTGGTTTACACAGTTGACGAGCTATCAAGCTCAGATTTGGTGATCGATGCGCGCTACTCAGGTAGCCGAAACGGAAATTCGAGTGACGATCCTCTGACGAAGCTTCTCAGCCTAAGCAACCAAGGCGGCTTCCGAATCAGAGGAAAGCGCAACGACCCGCGTCTCATCGCACTATTGTCGAGCATGGAGGATCTTGACTGGCCCGATGAACTGGACCTCTCCACAGGTGTGTTTACCTACTATGGCGATAACAAGAAGCCGGGTCGTAAATTGGACGAAACCAACCGGTATGGCAACAATCTTTTAGAGCTAATTTTCGAACGACAACACTCAGGTTTACGGGCAGATATCCCACCAATTTTCGTTTTCACCAAGGCTGGTATCTATCGCGACATGATTTTCAGGGGGCTGGCAGTGCCCGGCAGAATTGGAAGCACTCACAATGATGATTTGGTAGCCGTCTGGCACGCGAGCAACGGTCAGCGATTTCAGAATTACAGAGCCACCTTCACCATTCTCGACCTGCCAGAAATCCCTAGGGCATGGCTTACGGATATTATTTCAGGCGTACGGGCGAATGACAGCGAGAATGCACCGGCTGGATGGCTTAAATGGGTGAAAACGGGCCAATACACTCCTCTGATCGCCAAACGCTCACAACCTATCAGGTCAAAGAAAGACCAGCTCCCGACCTTAAAAGATGATGTCAAGACGTTGGTCATCCTACACAAACACTTCGAGTCAGACCCTTACGCATTCGAGGAGTGTGCGGCCCACTTGGTTAGGGTGTGCTTGCCCGATACTGTAGAGCTTGACCTGACACGGCGGTATCGAGACGGGGGGCGAGATGGCATTGGCAGACTTCGGATCGGGAGACCTGAGACCTCAGTGCTCGTAGACTTTGCAATTGAAGCCAAGTGTTACGGTACGAATAACTCTGTAGGAGTCAGGGAGGTGTCGAGGCTGATCTCTCGCCTTCGGCACCGTCAATTTGGCGTCATCGTCACGACATCATGGCTGCATGATCAGGCCTATAAGGAAATCGTAGAAGACGGCCACCCAGTAATGATTCTTGCCGGAAAAGACCTCGTGGAGCTTCTGAGAGAAACAGGCCTACATGACAGCGCCGCGGTACTGACGTGGTTGAAAACGAGTTTTCCATTGGGTGAAACCTAAATGAGTGCCGACGTAGTCACCCCAGAGCAGCGGTCTAGGAACATGTCCAAAATCAAGGGCAAAAACACGAAGCCCGAAATGACTGTTCGATCGATGTGCCATGAACTGGGGCTTCGCTATCGTCTACACCGAAAGGACTTACCGGGAACACCAGACCTGGTGTTCCCGAAGCATCGATTATGCTTGTTCGTTCACGGGTGTTTCTGGCATAGACACCCTGGCTGCAAATACGCGTATACACCTAAAAGCAGGCTGGATTTTTGGCTACCTAAGCTCGCAAAAAATGTTGAACGAGACATGAAGGCTAAACGAGCACTTGAAGTATCAGGTTGGCGCGTATCAATTATCTGGGAATGCCAGACGAAAAACAGAGACACATTGCGGGCTGAAATCCAAAAAATGATCAACTCCGAAATCGATAGTCAGCACGTATCAACTGAAATGGAATGATAATTCTGAGAGCTTGACGACCTCCTACTGCCCACCTACCCTCACCACTCGGCGCCTAAGAAACGCCTCAACCAGAGCGGTCCTCCGCACCCGACAGCTATGCGGCTTTTTTTCGCCAGCGGTTTCTCTACGTCTGTGAAAAAATCCCCGTTATGTCGGGAGTGGGCGAATACAAGACCCGAAAGGGGAATATGTCCGGCCCGTCTCTGGTGGGTTTCTTAGCTCCCGACACCCATAACGCATGCCCTAAGAAAGCAACCAGAGGTAACGGAAATGCCTGGATACTTTGCAGTCCCTGCGAAGGACGATAGCTGTATCTTCACCATCTCTCGAACACACTCCGACTCGGAGGTGTGTCATGCATGACCCCTTCCTGCCTACTATCTTCACCCGCCATAACCTGCACCTGCACGCTCTACTCCTAGAAAACCAGCCATGGTTCTGTGCTCGCGACCTCGGCCGTCTGATGGGGTTGTACCTGGATGATCGTAAGGTCAGCAAGCTCGACGAGGATCAGCGCCAAACCCTGGAAATTCGATATCACGGCCAACCTGAGAACATGCTGATGATCAGTGAGTCCGGGGTGTATGCGCTGCTGGTGTATCACTACACACCTGGGCATCGCCTGCTGCGGGAATGGCTGACTCATCAAGTGGTTCCCACTTTGCGCGATGAGAATCAATCAAGATCCACAGACCGTCCGATGTTGAGCTTGCTGGATTGGCCTGAAATGTCGTTGAGCCTTCTGCATTGGCAAGATGAAGGCTGGATTCGGCTCCGGGATATGCCCTACCTATTGCTCAACAGGACTCGCCGTCGGGCGCCCCCGAGCAGAAATTGGTTGCGGAAGGTCGCGGAATATTTCCGCTTTTCAGGTCATACGGCGCGCTGACCTTTTGTGCTTGATCCGTCCGAGCAACTGCTCGGACGGCCCCTCCAGTCAGTCACCTTCTTTTTTATCGTTCAAAAACCATCGCTTCACCTTCCACTTCATTGGAAGTGCAAATGCGTGAGCCAACATCCCAATTAAGGCAATCCAATCAATAATTGGGTAACCCACCGTTATATCGGGCCTATACCCCAAATATAAAAAATCATCATATTTTATAACATCCATGTAAGTAATCACAAAAAAACCATTAAATATCAAGCAAAAATACAGCTTTACATGATTCAGATTTCCCCCAGAAAACTTCACCTTCAACGCGTAAGCGGACCACACGCTACCCATCAAAAACAATAAACCCAAAATTACAATCACTCATCAAGCCTTTTATATACTTGCCTACCTGTCTCATAGTCGATATAAGCCTCCACGCCCAAAGCTGTTCCCCCCATGGTTTTATAGGCCCTCTGTTTATCTGCTCTTATATATCTAAATAACCGCCAAGCATCAGGCTTGAGCACAAGCCTGGTAAGGCTGTAAATCGACATTCCTATATCAGCGCCACCATACGCCATGTCACCTTCACGCTCACCGTACCCAAGTGATTTCGCTGCAGCGTGATACCCACTCCTTACCGGTCCCGCTGTGTCTCCCTGCCCATCAATTAAACTGCGACCGTTCTCATACATATTATTAGCCCCATGCGCCATAATCGGGATGCCCGCCAGCACACACAGCGTTCCGACTGAGGCGTAGCAAATCCCTGCACCTGTCGCAAATTGAAGCGCCCCCGCGATAACCCCAACGCCTTTCCTTCCCACCTCCAGAGACTGATTCATCAGGTTTTTTTGTTCGTTCTTTATTTCCAGCAAACCTTGATCAACACTCTGCTTGCCTTCCTCGACATCCCTGACAATACTCCGAGCGTAATAAGCCACCTCCCGATTGAACTGCAACCGAACAATTCCACTTTTAATATGGCGAGCACTTATCGTACATGCCTGATTAGCCAAGTATGCACCCGCCTGACTAACCATCCAGATATCGTGAAATGTCGGATTCTGTTTTTTCTTTTCAATCGTCACCGACCCGTCTCCCAAGTGCTGAAACCACTTGTTCCGGCTTGATGGTGAGTCCAGATAATTTCCCGATATTGAAGCGCAACATGCTCTTGTGGCTCGGCGTCAATATGCAGAACAGAATGCGGCACGTCGACGGTGAGGTCGGTAATGATGCAGCCTCGAATATCGACGCTGTAGTACTTTTCGTGCCAACCCGTTTGGGCAATACGGTAAAAATTAATGACACAGTTAAGCTCTTCCCTATTGGAAAGCGCTACCGCCAGTAAAGGAGATGACTTGTCGATGTTTTTGGTAATGGCAATCGGGCCGTGACTCGATGCCCTGACGTTTCCGCGGTTGGCCATATTGTGGTGGAAGGACAGCACCATTATCTCGTCGCGATGCCCGTCCTGGCACTTGTTGCCTATGGAGTCCTGAGTCGAACAGCTTGCAGAGATGAGGCCCTGGGATTTGCCGCTGATGGTCATGTAGCCGTGGTTAGCCATAAGGTAAGCGCCCTGTAGTTTTGAAGGGCACCTTACGAAAAATACAAAATAGGAAATATCGGACGCTTCGCTTTAAACGGTACGAGTCATGAGTAGGAAATTTCGCCTTATGCCGCATGCTGGATGCCGGACCGCGCGCTGGATTGGTTCGAGAAGGCCCAACCATGGACCTTGAGGTAGTAAACTGCGCCGATCAACCAGACGCGTGATTTTCGCGTCCGAGAAAACAGAGAGAGCGATCGCTCTGGCAGATCACCGTCTTCCGCCTGAACCGTGCAGACGAGTCCCTGTCAGAACACCAGATGACCCGCTCCAAATAATCGAGACCCGCCCGTGAACCCAGACATGCTCGAATCCGGCCCCTTGGATGCCAAAGTACTCTCCGTCTTTGACTTCGACGGCACCCTGACCCACCACGACAGCTTCGTGCCGTTCCTGAAGTTCGCCTTTGGTAAAGGCGAGTTCGTGCGCAGGATGGTGAAGCTGGCGGTGCCTGGCGCGCAGTTTCTGTTGCGCGTCATCAGCCGTGATGAGCTCAAGGCGCAGTTGATCCGCACCTTTATGACCGGCGTGGATAAGGCGTGGGTTCAGCAGAAAGCGGAAGCGTATTGCCAGGCCTATTGGAACAAGTTGATGCGGCCAACCGGGCTGCAATCGGTGGCCGATGAGGTGAAGTCCGGGGCGGTGGTGACGCTGTGTTCGGCGTCGCCGGCGTTGGTGTTGCAGCCGTTTGCGGATCGGCTTGGGATCCGGTTGATAGGCACTGAGCTTGAGGTGGTTGACGGAGTATTGACGGGCAAGCTCACGGGGAATAATTGCCGGTGTGAGAATAAGGTGCTTCGGCTTGAGGCGGTTTATGGGGATCTGGGGGAGTATCGGCTCAGGGCCTGGGGTGATACGCGCGGGGATCGGGAGTTGTTGGCGGCGGCGCAGGATGCGCATTTTCGGCATTTTCATGCGAAGAAGAAACGAATCAAGCAACGCTGAATCGCCTGGACGACCTATCTGTGTGCGCTGGATTGACTGCCTTAGGCGGCGATCCAGTTTTCCACGATCAAGCCATTCACTCGCTTGAACTCACCTTCGTTGTTAGTCACCAAGACCAATCCTGAGCTTCTGGCGTGGCCCGCGATGTGCAGGTCATTTACGCCGATTGGAGTGCCCTTCTTTTCGAGATCGGAGCGGATCGAGCCGTAGTGAAAAGCGGCCTTGTCATCGTAGTGAATGACGTCAAGCCGGGAGATGAAGTCCTCCACCGCCCGAGTATTTCTCTCAACAAACTGGCTTTTTTCGGCCCCGTGCATCAATTCCGCAAGGGTGATCGAAGAGATCACCATACGACCTACATTCGCATTGAATTTTTCCAGTATTTCCATAGGCCGACGCTTGATGATGTAGATCACGATGTTCGTATCAAGCATGTACTTAATCATCAAAGGACTCTCGCTCTTGCTGGGTTTGGTCGGCGCGCTCCTCCATAAAATCATCAGATACCGATTCGCTTGCAAGGAAAAAGCTGTCCCAAGTGTTTTCAACCGGCGAAATAATCAGTTCGCGCCCCACGGCACGCACCTCTACAGTTTTCACCCCAGCGGGAAAACGCATGTCAGCAGGGATGCGGATATTTTGTGTACGGTTATTGGTGAAGATCGTTCCAGTAGACATAAGGAACACCTCTCAAGGCATGGGAAGACAGGTAAGAATGATAGTTTGCAGATGCTCTATTGCATAGCTCTATAGCAGCTACCCGACAAGCGTAGCCGAACAGGTAGCTGTTGGTGGCGGCGCAGGAGGCGCATTTTCATGCGAAGAAGAAGTTGGGCAAGTTGCGGCGGTGATGCGGGTGGATAGGGTCTGCGAGTAGACCGAGTTGATCCCATCGCAGCCTCGCTGGGGCTCGACAGCTCCCACAGGGGGTCTCTGTAGGTTCTTAGGGTGGTGGGAATTCGTTAGATTGGCGCTTTGAGGTCCACGCCTAGTGCCGTTGCGAAGGCTTTGACCAGCGGGCTTCGTGGGGCGTTGTGGCGCAGGATAAGGTTGAACGCTGTGCTCAGGTGGATCTGCTCCGGGCATAACACGCGCAGGCGCCCTTCCTTCACCAGCGGCGCGGCGTAGTGTTCGGGGAGGAAGCCCAGGAAGCGGCCGGTGAGGATGAGGATGGCCACGGCTTCAACCTGTGAGGCCGAGGCGGACTGACTGTCGTAGCTGACGAAGTTGGCCTTGTCGCTGTGGATCGCGTAACGATGGTTGACCACTTCATGCTGGCGCAACACATCTGCGTTGATGTCACTCGCTTCAAACAGCGGATGCCCGACGCCGCAGTACGCGTGGGACTTTTCTTCGTACAGCGGGAAATAATCGAATTCTTCCCGTCGCTGGTACACCGGGACGATGCCGACAATCAGCCGCCCTTCCACCACGCCCCGTTCAACTTCGTCCAGTTGCGAGGCATGTAGACGTAATCTTATTTTTGGCGACTCTGTATGTAATCTTCCCAGCGCGTTAATCAATGGTGAATTAACGTCGGAGACGGTGTTATCAATAACGCCCACACTAAGGTCGCCGATCAGTTCATTCTGCGCCGAACTAAGCTTGTCTCTGAAACTGTCTACCGAGGCAAATAATTCAATGGACGCTTGATAGACTAATTTGCCTTCTTCGGTCAGGCCAAATCCTTCCCGCCCTCGCGTACACAGGCGCATGCCGATGCGAATTTCCAGGTCGGAAATCTGCTTGCTGATCGCCGCCAAGCCCACATTCAGCTCGTTCTGCGCCGCGCTGAAGCCGCCCGCTTCGACCACAGCCTTGAACACCCGCAGCAATTTGAAGTCCAGGCCGCTGAGTTGCAGGGGCGGTCTTGTGCCGGGTTTTGGCGGTATGTTTCCAGAATTGGAAAGTGGGGTTTCCATAATACGTGTTGACCTCAAGTGCCATATTCAACAGGCTTTGACCTACTCCATGAACATCGCCGGGCGGCAATAATGAACATACTTAACCGCCCTTGGCAACCTTGAATATAGCGGGTTGAACAGCTTTTACCGGCTGATTTAACGCCCATAAAAACCTGACACTACGATCAGGACTTTTCGTTTTGCTACTGCCCTCCGAATCCATAAGGCCAAGCCACGTCCATCGGGCTTGTCACTTCTAAAAACAAGCATGAGGAACACCATGTCTCAGCCCACCGATCGCCTATGGGGTGCTCGTTTCAAGTCCGGCCCGTCTGCTGCTTTGGCGGCGCTGTCCCGTTGCCCCGAGCGCTATTTTCGCCTGACGCCCTACGACCTGGCCGGCTCCCGGGCCCATGCCCGTGAGTTGCAGCGCGCCGGGTTGCTGGATGAGTCGGAAACCTTGCGCACCCTGGAAGCGCTGGACCGGATTGGTGAGGACTTTGCCGCTGGCCGACTGCACCCGACGCTGGATGACGAGGATGTGCACACCTTCATCGAGCGGGTGTTGACCGAGCGTTTGGGCGCCCTGGGCGGCAAGCTGCGCGCCGGGCGTTCGCGCAATGACCAGACGGCCAACGATTTGCGCCTGTTCCTGCGAGACCACGCGCGCACCATCACCACCGAGGTGTTGGGCTTGCAGCAGGCGCTGGTGGACCAGGCCGAGCAGCATATCGAGAGCATCTGCCCGGGCTTCACCCATTTGCAGCAGGCGCAGCCGATCGTGTTCGCCCATCACTTGCTGGCCCATGCGCAATCGATGCTGCGGGATGTGCAGCGCCTGGTGGATTGGGATGCGCGTACGGCGTTGTCGCCGTTGGGTGCTGCGGCGATGGCGGGCTCGGCAATTGCTCGCCAGCCGGAGCATTCGGCCAAGGAGATGGGTTACACCGGGCCGTGCGAAAACTCTATCGATGCTGTAGCCAGTCGTGACCACGTGGCGGAGTTTCTGTTTGTGGCGGGCATGCTCGGGGTGAATATTTCGCGGCTGTCGGAGGAGTTTTGCCTGTGGTCGTCGCGGCAGTTTCGCTGGGTGCAGTTGGACGATGCCTACGCCACCGGTAGCTCGATCATGCCGCAGAAGAAGAACCCGGACATTGCCGAATTGGCGCGGGGTAAAGCGGGGCGCTTGATTGGCAACCTGACCGGGTTGATGTCGACGCTCAAGTCCTTGCCGCTGTCGTACAACCGCGATTTGAGTGAAGACAAGCACAGCGTGTTGGACAGCGTGGATACCTTGCTGCTGGTGCTGCCGGCGATGGCCGGGATGGTCGCGACGATGAAGGTACAGGTGGAAGAGCTGCGGCGTCAGGCGCCGATGGGTTTCACATTGGCAACTGAGGTGGCGGATTGGCTGGCCACTCGTGGTGTGCCATTCAAGGAGGCCCACGAGATTACCGGTGCCTTGGTGCAAGCCTGTGAGAAGCATGAAATTGAATTGTGGGAAGCCTCGCCGGCGTTGTTGGCAGAGGTGGATGCGCGGCTGACGCCGCAAGTGCGTGAGTGCCTGACCCTGGAAGCGGCGATTGCGGCGCGCAGTGGTTGGGGGGGTACGGCGCCGGATCGGGTGCGGGAGCAGATTGGGCGGTTGAAGGTGGCCCTGGCTGCGCAACAGAAGTGGGCAGAAAACTACACCGGCTTTCGAATTTAAAGATCGTTCCCACGCTCTGCGTGGGAATGCCTCTTGTGACGATCCGCGTCACGCTTTGGGGACGCAGAGCATCCCTTGCTGCATTCCCACGCAGAGCGTGGGAACGATCAGTGTATTCAGTTGTTTTGGAGAGTCACCATGAAACAAACCCCGGCAGAGCGCTTGCAAGCCGAGCGCCAGCAGACCGAGAACCAGTTCGATATCACCCAGTACGAGCATGTGCCGCGTCGCTATTACGGGCGGATGTTTTTTGCCACGTTGATCGTGATCGCACTGGCTGCCTTGCTGCGTGCATTCGCCAACGGCCAGATCGAATGGTCCTACATCGGTCAGTTCCTCACGTCCGAGGCGATCATCTGGGGCCTGGTGAACACCATCATCATGTCGATCCTGGCCATGGCGCTGGGCGTGGTGATCGGGGTGATCACGGCGATCATGCGCATGTCGGCCAACCCGATCCTGCGCTACGTGGCCATCACCTACACCTGGCTGTTCCGGGGTACGCCGCTGATTCTGCAACTGCTGTTGTGGTTCAACCTGGCGCTGATTTTCCCGGTGATCGCGATTCCCGGCCTGTTCAGCATCGACACCGTGGACCTGATGACGCCGTTCGTGGCCGCCCTCCTCGGCCTGAGCATCAACCAGGGTGCCTACACCGCTGAAGTGGTGCGCGCCGGCCTGTTGTCGGTGGACACCGGTCAGTACGAAGCCGCCAAGTCGATCGGCATGCCGAGCCTTCAGGCGCTGCGTAGGGTGATTCTGCCCCAGGCGATGCGGGTGATCATTCCGCCTGTAGGCAACGAGTTCATCAGCATGGTGAAAATGACCAGCCTGGCGAGTGTGATCCAGTACTCGGAGCTGCTGCACAACGCGCAAAACATCTACTACGCCAACGCCCGGGTCATGGAGCTGCTGATTGTTGCAGGCATCTGGTACCTGGCGGTGGTGACTGTTCTTTCATTCGGTCAGAGCCGCCTCGAGCGTCGTTTTGCCCGCGGCGCCGGCAAGCGCTCGTAAGCCCTGACTGAGGAGATTTGCCCATGAGAAGCATCGTCAAGGCCGTGAACCTGAACAAGTATTACGACCAGTATCACGCGTTGCAGGACATCAACCTGGAAGTCGAACAAGGCGAAGTGCTGTGCATCATCGGCCCGTCCGGTTCCGGCAAAAGTACCCTGCTGCGCTGCGTCAATCAGCTGGAAAAAATCGACAAGGGCGGCCTGTGGGTCGATGGCGAACTGGTGGGTTACCGGGTCGTCGGCAACAAGCTGCATGAGTTGAATGAATCACAGATCGCCCGTCAGCGCCTGGCCACCGGCATGGTGTTTCAGCGCTTCAATCTGTTCCCGCACATGACCGTGTTGCAGAACATCATCGAGGGCCCGTGCCAGGTGCTCAAGCGCTCGCCCAAGGAAGCCACCGAGGATGCGTTGGAGTTGTTGGCCCGCGTCGGCCTGGCGGACAAGCGCAATGCCTACCCGGTGGAGTTGTCCGGCGGCCAGCAACAACGTGTGGCAATTGCCCGTGCGCTGGCGATGCGCCCCAAGCTGATGTTGTTTGACGAACCCACGTCAGCCCTCGACCCGGAGCTGGTAGGAGAAGTGCTGTCGGTGATGCGCGATTTGGCCACCACCGGCATGACCATGATTGTGGTCACCCATGAGTTGGGCTTCGCCCGCGAAGTGTCCAACCGCATGGTGTTTATGGATGCCGGCCAGATTGTGGAAGCCGGCAGCCCGGAAGAAATTCTAATAAGCCCACAAAACCCGCGTACCCAAAGCTTTATTTCTGCCGTTCGCACTTAACTAAAAAACTAACGAGAACGCCCCCATGAAAAATCTGTTTCTTCCAAATTTGCTCGTAGGCCTGATGGCCTCCACTTCGGTTTTGGCGGCATTGCCGGCAGCGATCAAGGACAAGGGTGAGATCAGCGCGGCCATCGTGCCGAACTACCCGCCGATGGATTTCAAGGACACCGCCACCAACAAGCTCACCGGCCTGGACTTTGACCTGGGCAACGCCCTGGCCGAGCGTTTGGGGGTGAAGATCAAGTGGCAGGAAACCGGCTTCGAACAAATGCTCAGCGGCCTGACCACCAAGCGCGTGGACATTGTGCTGTCGGGCATGAGCGACACTGCCGAGCGTCAGAAGGCGGTGACCTTTATCGACTACTTCACCAGCGGCCCGCAGCTGTACACCCTGACCAAGCGTGAAGATCTGAAGGAATTGACTGACCTGTGCGGTAAAAAAGTCGGCACCAGCCGACGTACGACCTGGCCGTCGGAAATTGCCGCATGGAGCAAGGAAAACTGCGAAAAGGCCGGTAAGCCAGCCATCGTGGTGATTGGTACCGAGGGCTCGGCGGATGCGCGGGCACAGTTGCAGCAGAACCGTCTGGATGCGGCGATGCAAGGCAGTGAAACCATTCCTTACCTGATGTCGCTGGACAAAGGTAAATACAAGCCGGTGGGCCTGGCGATTTCCAAGCAGTTCACGGGGCTTGGGATTGAGAAGAGCAATACCGAGTTGGTCACGGCCATCAGTGAGGCGTTGCAGGGCATGATTGATGATGGGACCTACGGCAAGATTCTGCAGAAGTGGGATCTGGAGCAAGGTGCGGTGGAAAAAATCAGCATCAATGCCGGCCAGTAACTCGATCTAAATGTGGGAGCGGGCTTGCTCGCGAATGCGGTGGATCAGCCAGTACAGTTGGCACTGACACACCGCATTCGCGAGCAAGCCCGCTCCCACACTGGATCTTCATCGCCTTGAAAAAAGAATAAGGACATCCGCCCCACCGTGGCCACATACTCCCTGGTAATCCGCCGCCTGATGATCTGCTCGGTGACCATCGTCGTCAGCCGCGCCATGACCAGCCCATTGCTCGCCCTGTTGCTGAGCACCCGCCTGGGCCTCAACCAGCAAGACATCGGCTTGCTGATGGGCATCGCCGTGTTCATCGCCACCCTGCTGGGCCTATATGGTGGCTACATCATCGACCGCCTGGAAAAGCGCAAGCTGCTGATCCTGGCGATGCTTTCCAGCTCCATCGGTTTTCTGTTGCTGACCTTTGCCAGCAACCTGTACCTGACCACCCTGACCCTGGTGATCACCGAAGCCGCTTCGGCGCTGTTCCTGATCGGCTCCAAGGCGATCATCAGCGAGAACCTGCCGGTGGGCCAGCGGGCCAAGGTGTTTTCCCTGCGCTACACCCTGACCAATGTCGGCTATGCCACCGGCCCGATGCTCGGCGTGGTGATTGCCGGGCAGATGCCCCTGGCACCGTTCCTGATCGCCAGCGCGATTGCCTTTGGCAGCCTGTTCCTGATGATCGGCATCCCACCGACCCAGCGCGACGACAGCAACAAACCCTTAAGTTTTCTCAGCACCCTGAGGACCCTGCGCAGCGATCGCACCTTGATCCTGTTCACCAGCGGCAGCCTGTTGAGCACCATTGTCCACGGGCGCTACACCCTGTATCTGTCGCAGTTTCTGCTGGTGGCCTACAAGCCGGAGAACGCGCTGAAAATCCTCTCTGCGGTGCTGGCGTGCAACGCCATCACGGTGATCCTGATGCAGTACCAGATCGGCCGCTTCCTCAAGCGTGAACAACTGCGCTACTGGATCGTGCTTGGCACCTCGCTGTTTATTGCCGGGTTGATCGGCTTCAGCATGGCGGACGGCCTGGTGTCGTGGTGTGTCGCGATGTTTGTGTTCACCCTCGGGGAGATGATCATCTACCCGTCCGAGTTCCTGTTTATCGACACCATCGCCCCGGACGCCCTGCGCGGCAGTTATTACGGCGCACAAAACCTGGCGGCATTTGGCGGGGCGCTGAGCCCGGTGATCTGCGGCTACCTGCTGATCAACGCATCCCCCGCCTCTATGTTCTATGTACTCAGCGGGCTGACGGCGGTGGGTGGCACCTTGTGTTTCCTGAGTGGCCGGCGTGTGGTGGTCCGTGCGTAATTTCTACTGATATTTACTCGATATCCCGCTATTAATAGCGAAACCTCTCACGGACCCGAGCCCCATGAAATTCGACACGGCCTACAGCCTGAGTCTCGACGACAAGCTGTCGATCTATGACGTGCGCGACCTGAATTTCGACGAAACCGCCGCCTTCGATTCCGACAAGGACAGTTTCCTGTGCCCCAACGACGAATGCCGGGCGGCGTTTGCGGCGGGCAATGTGTTGGGCACATTCAATGCAAAAAACGTCAATTACCTGCGTACGCCCCACTTCAAGAACATCCCCAGCACCCGGCATATCGAGGGTTGCCGTTACGCCAGTCGCCCTGCCGGAAAAGGCGAATCTGAGGATGGGCCGGAGGAAAACTTCCCGTCGGAATTTGTCCTGACGCGGCGCCAGTACGAACGCAAAACGCCGGTCATCGGTGCTGAGGGTGGCACCGCACAAGAGCCACCGAAAACGCCGGCAACCCGCTACGCCTTGTCTCACAGCTCAAGCGACACCACCCCGGACAAGACCAGCGTCTTTGCCCACCCGGTGGAATGCTACGTGTCGAATATCGGCGACAAGGACAAGCTCAAAAGCATGCCCTTGAAGATCGGCGATCACACCGCGACCTACTGGACGTTTTTCAAGAAGATCGAATACCTGCAAGACAATAAAGGCCTGATCTACTGGGGCAGGATCAAGGAGATCAAGGACTACACCAGCAGCTTTCGCATCGACTTCGAAAAGAAAGCCTGGCTCGACAAAAAGCCCTATTCCATCAACGTTTACCTGAGCAAAAAACTGATCGAGAACTACCGCAAGCGCAAGGCGTTCCTGGAGCAGATCAAGGCCGCGGTGGACAGTGATCGAGCGCTGTATTGCTTCTTCTACGGGGTAACGCCGGAGCTGAAACAGGTGCCAAGCAAGAAAAACCCCGAGCAGACGTTCGGGGTATTCAGTGCCAATATCGAGAACCTCGATCACCTGATTATTCGCGAGGCGCCGGGGTTGGGAGAACGGTAATGCGATTCCAGGTCAGGCCCTTCGGCTGAATAAACGGTACTTTTCACGTGCAAGTGCGGCGCCCGCAGGGTCCAAGCCGCCTACCGTGACCAACCAGTGAATCAGCATTTCCTCATCCGGTAAATGAAGCCCCTTCACATCTTTCAAGCTTCGAGGCGTATGGTTGATTCGAGCGTCGTAATGCAGAGCGCTCCAAGGCATTGCAACAAGATCCACGCCTTCTGCGTCCATCTCAAAACTCCGCAATATTTCGTTGATTTGAGTCTGCGCACTCCGATCACCCCGCTGCTGTAGAGAGTACGACTCGACCAAACTGACAAATTGCTGCTCAGGCACAGACGGATCAACCAAATCCAAAACATCAGACTTCAAGGCGAGATCTAAAACACCACTCATCCACCGATTAATAAAGGTGCGCACGAAGCCATCGGCGTCGGCTTTTTTCATATCAAAAAACAGCATGCAATAGCGGGTTTTCAGATGTATCGCCAACAGCACATGTTTACGTTGCACCGTCGCGGCATGGACCAGCCACTGATGAGGGTCGGCGTACAGGTCATCGCCCTGGCGCTCTTGTGTCGGCGTTTTTTGAACCGGGGTAATTTTTTTGCCTTTGTGAACCCGGCTAAAAAAATTACCAGCCGCCTGCGTACAATTAAAACTAAGCATCAAGATATTTCCTGAACATTCTGACTGAAGTCTAAGACAAGACTCAGTCGCCTTGTACGCGTGCAGCAACCCACTCGATTTCGTAACGCTGCCTGACCGCGTAGCCGATAGCGCTCAATGTCTCTTCGCTTAATACCGACAACTCTGAATCACTCAACAAATCATGCCTGATCATTTGCGCAAGGCTCTCGCGGGCTTTCGAACGACTGTAGAGATCAAACATTCGGACGACATCGTTATCGCGATCCCTGGTGAGGCTATACAGCGTCCTGTACCGAGCCTCGGCAGAAAGCGTTTCGCGCTCGCTGATGGTCTTTGCATCAGCCAGTACGCCTAGGTAAAAGCGTTCAAGCGCCAATGCCCTGAGGACTTTGAACTTCTGCCAATCGCTTTCGGAAATGGACATGACATTCCCCCGGTCACTTTCTTTTGAATAGAGAAGTAACCCTAGCCTGCGGCTAAAAGAACGCAAAATCCACTTGCGTCAGACCAGCATGCTCACCATCACCACGCCCAACAACCCGATATACACCCGCGCATGCAGTGCATCCGGGATGCGACCGATCCACGGCGTGGCCAGGCGAATGCCCAGCAGCGAGCCCAGGGTGAGGATGGCGAACGCCAGCAAATCGACATAGCCGACAAACCACGCGCCCAATTGCACCTTGGCGAATCCCGCCATGAGCATGTAGGTAAATGTACCGGCCAGCGCCACCGGCACGCTCAGCGGATTAGCCATGGACGTGGACTGGGACATGCTCAAGCCACAACGGCGCAACAGCGGCACGGTCATCACGCTGCCGCCCACACCCAGGAAGGTCGCGATCACGCCAATGGCGATGCCGCCGCCCGTCACTTCCGCTCCGCTCAGGCGTCGTGGCTGGAGTGTGTCGTCCTGGCTGAGAAAGCCCCTGCGCAACAGGCAATCGACAATGGTGACGGCCAGGTAGGCGATAAAGGCGTACCGCATGAAATCACCGCTGGCGAACATCGCTGCACCTGCGCCCAGCACGGCGCCGACCCCGATGTACCCGCCCAACGGCCACAGGTAATGGCGAATCAGATTACCTTTGCGCTGGTGTTTTCCGGTGGCAAGCAGCGCGTTGACGATCATCACGCAGGTGGAGGTGGCGACCGCGATATGCATCGCTGATTCACTCACGCCCGCGTCGTGGCTGAGCTTGAGCATGCCGTACAGCAACGGCACCACCACGAACCCGCCACCGAAGCCGAACAGCACAGCGGTCACGCCGGTCATGCAGCCGAACAGTGCCAGTAATAGATAGAACATCGAGAATCGCCTTCAGTATCAGGGAGAGCTGTCGACGATAGAGATTCAAGGCTTGGCCCGCTTGCGCATGTCGGCCAATAATGTGCGAGATATTGCCACTTCCGGGATCAGCTCCATGCGCAACGTTTCCATCGCTCAGCTCGACCTGACCCCGCGAACGGTCGTGGCAATCGGCACCGACTATCCCCACGGCTATCTGCTCAAGCGCCACAGCCATCGGCGCGGCCAGTTGTTGTATGGCGCCACCGGGGTGATGCAAGTCAGCACCCAGCAAGGCAACTGGGTTGTGCCGCCCCAGCGCGCGGTGTGGATTCCCGCCCAAGTGCCCCATGAAGTGCTGATGCTCGGCGTGTCGACGCGCAGCCTGTATATCGAACCGCACGCCGTCACCGACTTGGGCACCGACTGCCACGTCATCAACGTTTCACCCCTGATGCGACAGTTGCTGATGGAGGCGGTGGAGCTGCCGCTGGAATACGACGAGGCCGGGCGCGACGGTGCGCTGGTCAGCCTGCTGTTGCATGAACTGGCACGCGCCACGCACTTGCCCCTGCATATCCCGCTGCCGGAGGAACCACGGCTGCTTGAGCTGTGCCTGACGTTTCTGCAGCGGCCGGACGTGCACCAGTCACCGGTTCAATGGGCGCAACAATCGCACCTGAGCCTGCGCACCTTCAGCCGGCATTTCCGCCAACAAACCGGCCTGAGCTTCGTGCAGTGGCGCCAGCGAGCCTGTGTTGTGCAGGCCTTGGCGCGGTTGGCCAGCGGTGCAAGCGTCACCCGGATCGCCCTGGACCTGGGCTATGAAAACCCGGCGGCATTTTCCAGCATGTTCCGCCGGGTGCTTGGGCAGTCACCGAGCACCTACCTGGAAGGGGCGAAATAGAGCGGCGGCAGCGCTATCGGAAAATCCAGTTGATGAGCGGTCAAAACAACTGTACAAAAACACAGTATAGTTTGCCCTCCCCCCGTCGAACCTGGAGAAAGTCCATGTCCTCTCTGGCAATGAGCAGCACCGTAGAACAGCAGATCGTCCTTCATCAATTCACCCCACGGCACAGCGTCCAGGCCCGCCTGATGCTGGGCTGGAGCCGGGAAGACCTGGCCCGGGAAGCGGATGTGGAAGTGGACGCCCTTCAACGTTTTGAAAGCCATGGCGATGTGGACGATGAAGTCCGCCTGAGTGTGGCGTTTCGCCTGGAGGCTGAAGGGTTGGTGTTTTTCCCGGGCTTTGCGCCGGGTTGGGGGATGAATGTGCGGGGCCGCGCCAGCACTCCGGCACAACCGGCCGCCAAAGGGATCATCTCAAGGTTTCTGGATTCAACAGCGGCGTCCATTGACCCAACAACACCTCAGCCCAATGGTGCATAGCGCGCAAGGCCATCAACTCACGCCTGCAACTGCAGCGCCCGACGGATCATTTGTGGCGGTTGGCCAAACGCTCGCAGGAAGGCTCGACGCATGCGCTCCGGGTCACCGAAGCCCGTCTCCCGGGCGACGACGTCGATGGAGTGGCTGCCGGATTCGAGCATCAACCGGGCGGCTTCAATGCGCAGGTGTTCTACCGCCTTGGCCGGCGATTGCCCGGTTTCGGCGCGGAACAGTCGGCTGAACTGACGCGGGCTGAGGTGTGCCGCTTGCGCCAGTTGTTCTACCGAGAGGTCCTCGTGCAAGTGCCCTTTGGCCCACGCCAGGGCGGTTTGTACGCGGTCGGACTTTGGGTCCAGTTCCAGCAACGCCGAGAACTGCGACTGGCCACCGGCACGGCGATGGTAAACCACCAGTTTTTTCGCCACGTCGCGGGCCACTTCCACGCCCAAATCGTGCTCGACCAGGGCCAGGGCCAGGTCGATGCAGGCGGTCATCCCGGCAGAGGTCCAGAGCGGGCCATCGACGGTGAAGATCCGGTCTTCCTCCAGCTTCACGTTGGGGTAGCGCTGGCGAAACGTCATGGCGTGGTACCAGTGGGTGGTTGCCTTGCGCCCTTCCAACAGGCCGGCCGCCGCCAGATGGAACGACCCGGTGCAGGCCGATGTAACCCGGCGCGACGCCGTCAACGACGCTTGCAGGTACTCCACCATGCCAGGAGTGGGCTCAAGTAGTTCGTTGTCCCCCAGCACCAGGATCGTGTCGTAGACCTGCTGCCCGAACGCCAGGCTATCAATGGCAAAGCCCATGGAGCTTTTTATCGGCCCGCCATGCTCCGACAACAAGTCCACGCGGTAGAACGGTCGCCCCACCACGAAGTTGGCAAACTCGAACACGCTGCTGGTGGACAGGCTGAGCACCTGGAAACCGGGAAAAAGCAGGATACCGACGGACACCATGGCCAAACCTCATGTCTCTAAAGGAGGGATATATGACATTGCAGCCATCACATTACACCCATAATCTTGGTTCCAACAAGGCCGATCCCCTCCCCGGCCCATTTGGAGCAACTGCCATGTCGCAACACAAAGGTTATGCCCTGATTACCGGTGCCTCGTCAGGAATAGGCGCGGTGTATGCCGACCGCCTGGCCCGTGCCGGCTACGATCTGATTCTGGTGGCCCGCAACCAGCAACGTCTGGAGCAGTTGGCAACACGCTTGAAAGCCAATACCCAGCGTGACGTGCAAGTGATAGCGGCCGATCTCAATCTGCCAGCCGACTTGGCGCGAATCGCCCGGATCGCGCACGAAGACAGCCGTATCAGCCTGCTGGTGAATAACGCCGGTGTGGGCGCCACGGCTTCGCTGCTGGAGTCGGATGCCGACAAAATGGACGCGATGATTCTGCTGAACGTACTGGCGCTGACCCGCCTGGCCAAAGCCGCGGCAACCAACTTTGTCGCCCAGGGCCGTGGCACGATTATCAATATCGGCTCGATTGTCGCTCTCGCTCCCAAAGTGCTGAACGGCGTGTATGGCGGTACCAAAGCGTTCGTGCAGGCGTTCAGCGAATCGCTGCAGCATGAGCTGAGTGACAAGGGCGTGGTGGTCCAAGTGGTGCTGCCAGGCGCTACCGCCACGGAGTTCTGGGACATCGCCGGCCTGCCTGTGAACAACCTGCCGGAAGCCATGGTGATGACCACCGAAAACCTGGTGGACGCCGCCCTGGCAGGCCTCGCCCAAGGCGAAGCCGTGACGATTCCGTCACTGCCGGACAGCGCCGATTGGGACACCTACGAAAGCGCACGGCTGGCCCTGGGCCCGAATCTGTCGCACCGTGAACCCGCCGCTCGTTATGGGTTGAAGTAATCCGGACTAGCGCAGGCCGGGTGTAAACGCAGGCTTCCTGATTGCATGGGAGGCCTGCTCATACCCGTAGGCGACCGACAGCAACGTGGCTTCGCTCAAATTTGCGCCATAAAAGTGAACGGCCGTTGGCATCCCTTCATCATCCATTCCCGATGGCATGGAGATACCGGGATAACCGGCCACTGCCGAGTAGTAGTAACTGTACGAGTGAAAATTGGACACTATTGCATCAAGCTTATGCTCGGCCAGTGGCTTATCGATGGTGCTTTTGAAAATCGGGCCGATGGCAGCCCATAACTCATTGCGCGCCTGATCACTGATATCCATCCCGTTGATCATGGTGAGCATCTGTTGATCCGGCACACCCGGACCGCTGTTGCGCTCGTTGAATTCAATCAGCTCAGCCAGCGACTTCACCGGCAAGCCTGCCCGTCCGGCCAGGTAGGCTTCAAGCTGGTGTTTAACGTCCGATAACAACGCGTCGTTATATTGCTCATGGGTTTCGTACGGGACGCCCTCACCCAGTTGACCCACGGGTACCAATGTCGCGCCCTTGCCCCGCAGCAACGTAATGGCATCCTCGAAGTGCTGCCTGTCGGCTATTTTCGCCGGGTCGTTGGCATCTTCTGCTGATAACTCAGGCAACGGCGTATAGCCGATGCGCTTGCCCACCAAGGCGTCAGGCTTGATTCCCTGGGTGTAGCGGTTGGTATCCGTCATCGCATCCAGTGCTTGCGCCGCATCACGTACGTTACGGGTGAAGGTGCCCACCGTGTCCTTGCGGGAACTGGTCATCACCCCTTCAGTGCTCACTAACCCTTCGGTCGGTTTGAAACCAATAACACCGTTGTAAGCCGCCGGAGTAATGATTGAACCATTGGTTTCGACCCCCAATGCCAAGGGCACAATCCCTTGTGCAACGGCTACCGCAGAGCCCGTACTCGACCCCGCCGCCTGGCCATCCAGCCGATGCGGGTTGAGGGTCAAGCCGCCCCTGGAGCTCCAGCCATCAACCGGCGCCTCAGAGCGAAAATTGGACAATTCGCTCATGTTGGTTTTTCCAATAATCACAACGCCAGCCTTCAGCAGGTTGTCCACCACCTTGGCGTTCCTTGAAGCGGGCCTGCCCACCAGCGCCATGGAGCCACCGCTGGTCTGCATCTTGTCGCCGGTTTCGAACACATCCTTGAGCGCTATCGGAACGCCATGCAAAGGCCCGCGCACTTTGCCTTCGGCCCGTTCCAGATCCAGCGCACGGGCTTTCACACGAGCGTCAGGATTGATCTCAATGAACGCATTGCCGCCCTGCAAGCCCTTGTCCATGGTGGCGATCAGCTTCAGCGAATCCCTCACCACCGAATCGGAACTGGCCCCATTGGGCCGGGTCATGGCCGCCGCCAAATCGTCGGCACTCCTGTAGGCCTGTGGCGGGTTCACCACTGCATCGAAAAGCCCCGCTGCCCATCCCGCGCCCAAACCTGGTCCAATCATAAATACTCCCCGCCTGCCTGAATGTTGGGGATACCGTTCGATATCCCTGCCTCAGTCTAAGAAGCGAAATACTCGATGACTCGGGGGCAACTCTTACCGCGGCGTACGATCACTCTCCCCATGGCGTAGGCCCTTAAAGCCGCCCTAGAACCTGCTGACAACCTCGCACCAACGCCGCCAGACGATCTCTGGACCAGTGCGCACCATAGAACCAGACGACCCTCGACACCCCGTCGACGTCGGTGCCCGCGGGCACGCTGAAGCGTGGGTTATCGGCAGTCGCTGCTTTGTGGAAAGCAACACCTTGCGCATCCGCCACCACCCCATCCAGGCGGTTTTCCGTGACCCGGTCGTTAATCTCATTGCCGGGGTCCAGGGTGAAGTGACGTGTGTCATCGGTCACCCGCGCCGTCACAGGCACCAATTGCGCACCGGCTGCACGCAGTACGTCCAGTACCCGGGCAAAGTGCGGGCTGTGTTTGGCGGGTTTGCGCACATCACCGGTAACGTACTCGCTGGCAAAACCAATACGGCTGCCAGCCAGGGGCGGTGTGTTGATCAGATGACCCGGATCAGCGACGGGTGGAATCTCCACCATCACCCGCCCCTCGGGGTCGACACCGCTGAGGGCAATCAGTGATAACGCGGGATCGCGCACGCTGTGCATCATGGGGCCAGGGAGGTCGAGCCTGGGGCCGTAACCGCCCGTGGAGCCAAACTCCAGGCCGCCCTGGTGAGTGGCCGAATTGACGATCGTACCGGCCGCATGACTGCCAAACACAACACCCTGGCTGGCAGTGGGGGCGCAAGGCTGGGGAGTACAACTGTCCCCCGATCCTGAAGGCTTGAACAGGCAGCGCACGCCCGGCCCCGTGACCTTCCTACTCTTATCGTCCATACACTCCCGCGCCCCGGAATAAAGTTTCGAGGCGTGATTGCATCCCTTCAGCGAGGTGGATGTCTGTCGGAAATGGCTGGTTTTGGCTCGTTCAAAAGCCCTGAAAGCGCGATCAGACGGTGATTATCCGCTGACGTGCACTTCACTGCCCTGATGCTCGACGTCCAGCCACCAGGCCTGCCCGCGCTCCGGCTGGTTGAGCATGAACGCCTGCCCCATCGCCGGTGTGGTGATCGACACGTTACGCTCCCATGCCAGCGCCATGATGCGGTCGAAGGGTTCGTGCCATGCATGAAACGCCAGGTCGAACGTGCCGTTATGGATCGGCAGCAGCCAGCGGCCCTTCAAGTCGATGTGCGCCTGCAGGGTTTCTTCCGGTTGCATGTGCACGTGGGGCCAGTCGACGTTGTAGGCACCCGTCTCCATCAGGGTCAGGTCAAACGGGCCGTACTGCTCGCCGATACGCTTGAAGCCCTCGAAATAGCCGGTATCACCGCTGAAGAAAATTCGCCGTGAGCCGTCGATCATCACCCACGAACACCACAGCGTCTGGTTGCCATCGAACAGGCCGCGCCCGGAAAAGTGCTGGGCCGGCGTGGACACAAAACGAATCCCGTCCACTTCAGTGCCCTGCCACCAATCCAGCTGCCGCACCTTGCTGGCATCCACGCCCCACTTGACCAGCGTATCGCCCACACCCAGCGGCGCGAGGAAATAGCGGGTCTTGTCCGCCAGTTGCACCACCGCCTTGTGGTCCAGATGGTCGTAGTGGTTGTGGGAAAGAATCACCGCCTCGATCGGCGGCAGGTCCTCAAGGCTGATCGGCGGCTGATGGAAACGCTTGGGGCCCGCCCAACTGAACGGCGAAGCACGCTCGGCGAACACCGGGTCGGTCAGCCAGAACTTGCCGCGCATTTTCAGCAGCACGGTGGAATGGCCGAGGCGGAAAACGCTATGGTCCGGGGCGGCAAACAGTTGCTCGCGAGTCAGCGGCTGCACCGGGATCTCACCCACCGGGCGCGTGCTGCGGGGCTTCTGGAAGAGCATCTTCCACATGATGCCCAGGGTCTTCCCCAAGCCGCCATGCTGGATGGGCTTCTGATTGGTGAAGTGACCTTGATGCTGTTCGGAAGACTTGGGCGCTGTAGAAGAACTGTCGAGACGGGTTGAGATCGTGGCCATTACCGAGGAACTCCTGCAGACTGCTCTAAAAATTACACTGCACAGTGTAGTTTCTAGATTGCAACAAAACCGGGAGCAAGTAAACTACCGAGTGTAAGTTTCCCTTCAGAGCCGAACTCCCACCATGACTGTACCCCTGCGCCTCACCGACCGTAAACGCGAAGCCATCGTGGCAGCCGCCATTGCCGAGTTTCGTGACAACGGGTTCGAGGTCACCAGCATGGACAAGATTGCGGCCACGGCGGGGGTTTCCAAGCGCACGGTGTACAACCACTTCCCGAGCAAGGAAGAGCTGTTCGCCGAGATCCTGCATCAACTGTGGGCCAGCAGTGTTGCGCAACTGGACGTCAGCTACGCCAGCGACCGCCCGCTGCGGGAGCAACTGCGCGGGTTGCTGCAGGCCAAGATGACGATGATGTCGGACGCCAACTTCCTCGACTTGGCCCGGGTCGCGATTGCCGCCACCATCCACTCGCCGGAACGTGCCCAGGACATGGTCAACCGCCTGAGCAAGCGTGAAGAAGGCTTCACCCAATGGGTGCGCGCCGCCCAGGAAGACGGCCGGCTGAGCTGCACCGACCCATGCTTCGCCGCCCACCAGGTGCAAAGCCTGCTCAAGGCCTTTGCCTTCTGGCCACAGATCACCCTCGGCCAGCCGACCCTGGACGCCGACGCCCAAGCGAACGTCATCGAGTCGGCCATCGACCTGTTCCTCGCAGGCTATGAGGTCGTGCCGCAGCACTGACCTGTTGCAGGAACGACATCCAAGGTCGTTTTTATCTGATTCGCCGCGTGTCCTTTGCAAATGGCCTGGAAGGACACTGATTATTCCCACGCGAATAACTGACAATATTCACACGTATTATCCGACCAGTGGTTTTCCCGATCACGTGTGCCGTCGTACCTGCAAAAAAAGAATCGACCCAGGAATCTATGGAAAACCAACGAGGCAAAGGGCTGTCATTTGCCAGACGTATCTACAGGCCAAGGATCATCGGCCTGGGCATCGGCTGCATCAGCGTCATCGCCGCGCTCTACCCACTGCAAATGCCAGGCTGGGTCTGGGCGTTGCTGCTGTTCAATGGTTTTGGCTGGGCGCACCTGGCCTATCAACTTTCGACCCGCTCCGATTTCCCCTACAAGGCGGAACGGCGAAACCTGCTCTACGACTCACTGCTCGGCGGGTTCTGGGCGGCGACTACACAGTTCACGCCACTGACGGCCGTGACCATCCTGTCGATGATGACCATGAACAACGTCGCCGCCGGCGGCAAACGCCTGTTCCTCCACGGCATCGTGGCGCAACTGGCAGGTATCGGCGTGTCCTGGCTGCTGTTTGGCATCCACTTCAATCCCGACGTCAGCCTGGTCCAGGTCTACGCCTGCCTGCCGATGCTGACCCTGTATCCCATGGCACTGGGCATGGTCTGCTACCGCCTGGCGATCAAATTGTCGGAACACAAACGCGCCCTGAGCGCCCTGAGCCGCACCGACAGCCTCACCGGCCTGCTCAACCATGGTTCGTGGAAAGACCTGCTGCACCTGAAGTTTCACAAGTGCCAGCAACAACATGGGAACGCCACCATCGCACTGATCGACATCGACCATTTCAAGCAGATCAACGACAGCTATGGGCACATCATCGGTGACCAGGTTCTGCGCCAACTAAGCCTGGAACTTCGACGCAACCTGCGGGCAAACGACCTGGCCGGGCGATACGGCGGCGACGAGTTCTGTGTGATTCTTCCGGACATGCCCATGGAACAGGCCGCACAAGTCATGGAACGCATGCGCGAGGTGTTCAGCAATTACCGCAACCCGGAAATCCCCGAGCTGCGGGTCAGCCTGAGCATTGGCCTGGCGTCTTTCCAGAGCACCTTCACCGACGCGGCCATGTGGCTCAACGCAGCGGACCGCGCGCTGTACGCGGCCAAGGACACCGGCCGTAACCGAGTCAATATCAGCGACTACGTGGTCGCCCATTCCGCCTGAATCCCGCCCTCTGCATCTCGTCTGAATTAAACGCGCCCGTCGCCGACCGATAGCATAATGCCGCCATTGGTCGACTGGCATAGAACTTCTTGCCGGCCATACGACTCAGAACCCGCTGTTCCACCCCGCTGCCAGCACAAGGAAGCTGGCAATGAGCACGTTTGCCGTATGGCCAGGCCTTACGGTGGCAGGCGCCCCCATGGATACCCCTGACGCTTGCTTCCCCCGAGCACACGACCATGCTATTCAACGCCCATAAAAAAACCATCAGTACCCTGCAAGCCACCCTTGCCCAGCAAGCCAGCCTTCTCGACGCCATCGACCGCTCAATGGCGGTGATTGAATTTGATCTGCAAGGCACGGTCCTGCGGGCCAACGAGAATTTCCTCAAGGTCATGGGCTACACCGCCGACCAAGTCGTGGGCCAGTCCCACCGCCTGTTCTGCACCCCGGCCTTTGCCCGCAGCGCCGAGTACGGCCAACTGTGGACGCAATTGCGCAACGGCCAATTCCAGTCCGGGACCTTCGAACGGGTGACCAGCGGCGGCCAGCCGATCTGGCTGGAGGCCAGCTACAACCCAGTGCGCGACGAGTCCGGCAGCGTGGTGAAAGTGGTGAAGTACGCCATGGACGTCACCCCGAAAATGCAGGCCGAGAGTGAAGCCAACGCCAAGTTGCAGGCCATCGACCGCGCCATGGCGGTGATCGAGTTCAACCTCGACGGCACCATCATCAGCGCCAACCAGAATTTCCTGCAGCGCATGGGCTACAACCTGGCGCAGGTGCAGGGCAAGCATCACCGCATGTTCTGCACACCGGAGCTGGCCAACAGCAGCGCCTACAGCGATTTCTGGCGACGGCTGAACCAGGGTGAGCTGTTCAACGGCCAATTCGAACGCATCGACAAAAACGGCCAGGTGGTGTGGCTGGAAGCCAACTACAACCCGGTGTACGACGCCAGCGGGCGCCTGTGCAAGGTGGTGAAATACGCCTCCGACGTCACGGCCATGGTGGAGAAACACGCGGCCGACGCGCAAAGCGCCACCCAGGCTTATCACATCTCGCTGCAAACCCGGGACATCGCCGAAAAAGGCGCCGAGGTGATCCAGCAGACCGCCACCGGCATGCGTGAGATTGCCGCCAATATCGACGGTTCTTCCGCGCTGATCGCCAAGTTGGGCGAGCGTTCGCAGCAGATCACCGCCATCGTCAACACCATTCGCGGGATTGCCGACCAGACCAACCTGCTGGCATTGAACGCTGCCATCGAAGCCGCACGCGCCGGCGAACAAGGGCGTGGCTTTGCGGTGGTGGCCGATGAAGTGCGGCAATTGGCGGCACGCACCAGCGGTTCAACGGCCGAGATTTCGTCGATGATCGAGATGATCCAGACCGAAACCCGCCAGGCCATCGACAGCATGGACGGTACCCGCGACCGCGCCGCCCAGGGCGTGGACCTGGCCAACCAGGCCGGCACGGTGATCCTGCAGATTCGCGAAGGCGCCAGCGAGGCGGTGCAGGCTGTGAGTGCGTTTGCCAATGAACGGGGCAACAGGTAAGCGACAGGCTTCTTCATGTGCCAGGCCGAGGGCTCGGTCTATAGTGGTGGCTTGTCTTACGCCACGGATTCGAGCCCGCCATGACCCCGGATAAACCTGAAGCCAACGTTGACCACCTGCGCTTTCATCGTAAACACGCCCATCTCGCGCCGACCTTTGGCAACGACACCTTTGCGTTGAAAGCCGAAGCCTTCGCACGCTTCTTTGGTACGCCGACGTTCCTGGGGGCGCAAACGGCAATCGTGATTCTGTGGGTCGTGCTCAACATGACCGGCATCACGCACTTTGACGTCTACCCGTTCATCCTCTTGAACCTGGCGTTCAGCCTGCAATCGGCCTACGCCGCGCCGTTGATTTTGCTCGCCCAGACCCGCCAGGCCGCACGGGACAAGGCCCAATCCGACGCCGACGCCCAGCACCGCGAAGCCCTGGCCGTGGCCAACACCGAACGCCAGGCCCAGGCGGCGCAGACCACCAAGCAACTGCTGGAACTGTTGGAGCAGAACACCAAGCTCACCGAGATGACCAAACAACTGACCGAACGCATCGAAGGGCTGACCAGCGAAATGCACGACCAATTCGTGCGCAAGACCTGACCCTCCCAC
>NZ_JACAQC010000021.1:0-89588 GCF_013385345.1 Pseudomonas sp. I8001 | reverse complement strand
CTCCCACAGTTATCTCACCGGCAAACGCACATGCTGGCCCAACTGATCAAATAACGTCACCACCGAGCGCAAGGCCCGGCAATCGGGGCGCGTCAGCAGCCACAGGGCGGTGTCGTGCCCCACCAGCGGCGGGCTCAACGGTTGCAGGTCCGCGCCCAGCAGGTAATCCGGCAACGCGGCCACGCCGAGTCCCGCGCGCACCAACTCGGTTACCGAAACCATGCTGTTGCAGCGATAGGCCGGCATCACTCCCGGCAAGTGCTGGCGCCGCCAGGTGACGGTGGGGTGATCCGGCAGGAAGTCATCCGGCGCGATCCAGTTCAGGGCCGCCAGTTCCTCCCCCGCATGCTGGCGGGCATAGTCGGCACTGGCGCACACCCGATACGACACCGTGCCCAGGCAACGTCCTACCAGATGCTCGGGCGGTGCCTTGGTCAGGCGCAGGGCAATATCCGCATCGCGGCGGCTGAGGTTGGCGAAGTCATTGGACGTGCTCAGCTCCAGGGTCAACGCCGGGTAGCCCGGCATGAACTGCGCCAGGGCCGGCAGCAACAGTGACTGCAATACCGAGTCCGTGCACGTCAGGCGCACCGTGCCGCTGATCACTTCACCGCCCTGCTCCACTCCCACACGTGCTGCCTCCAGCGCCTGTTCGGCACGTTCGGCCTGCTCGGCGAGGGTGGTGGCCAAGGTGGTGGGCAGGTAGCCGGCGCGGCTCTTTTCGAACAGCGTCTGGCCCAGCGCCGTCTCCAGCCGCCGCACCGCGCGAAACACCGTAGACACATCCACCCGCAGCAACGCCGCCGCCCGCGCGAGCGTGCCGCCGCGCACCAGGGCGAGGATCAGGGAAAGGTCTGGGTAGTCGATCTGATAGTGCGCCGCTGCATTGAACATGTGTGTTAACGCCAATATTGATTGCGTGAACGCCAATCTATAGTGAGCGCCAGGACTCAACAAGCCACGGACACCCTCGATGAATAAAACCACCCTGCACCTGGCCCTGATCGGCGACTACGATGCACAGGTCACCGCCCACCAGGCCATTCCCCTGGCGTTGCAACAGGCCGGCGCGGCGCTGGGCCTGACGGTGCGGTTCGACTGGCTGGCCACCGACACGATCAAATCCACCGAACAACTGCAGCACTACGACGGCTTCTGGTGCGTCCCCGCCAGCCCTTACCGTGATCTGGACGGCGCCCTGCTGGCCATCCGTTATGCCCGTGAACAGCGGCGCCCTTTCCTCGGCACCTGCGGCGGTTTTCAACACGCGGTGCTGGAATATGCCCGCAACGTGCTGGGCTGGGCCGACGCAGAACACGGCGAACTGGCTCCCGATTCGCCCCGTGCAGTACTCACGCCCCTGACCTGTGCGCTGGTGGAAGCGACCGACACCATCCGCTTGATGGCCTATACCCGCATCGCCGAGGCCTACGCCACCCTCGATATCCATGAAGGCTACCGTTGCCGCTATGGCATCAATCCAGACTTCGAAAGCGCATTGCTGGAAGCCGACCTGATTGCCAGCGGCCATGACTCGGCGGGTGACCTGCGGGCGGTGGAGTTGCTGGGCCATCCGTTTTTTGTCGCCACCCTGTTCCAGCCGGAACGTGCGGCGCTTAAAGACGTCACCCCGCCGCTGGCCATTGCGCTGCTGAAGGCCTGCGCATGATCGCCAAGACACCCAAACCGCCGTACTACGCCGTGGTGTTCAGTTCATTGCGCACTGAAGGTGACAACGGTTACGGACAAGCCGCCGACCGCATGCTGGAACTGGCCCGGCAACAACCCGGTTTTCTCGGCGTGGAATCGGCGCGCGGGGACGACGGGCTGGGTATCACGGTGTCCTACTGGAGCAGCGAAGCCGCGATCCTGGCCTGGAAGCAGCACGCCGAACACACTGAGGTGCGCGAACAGGGCCGCGCCACCTGGTACTCGGCGTGCCATACGCGGGTGTGCAAGGTGGAGCGGTCTTACGCGTTCGAGCGCTGAAACCTCAGCCCGTGTAAAACACTTAATGTGGACAAGGGAGGCTCTGTGGTGAGGGCGCTTGCTGTAGTGAGGGAGCTTGTGTGGTGAGGGAGCTCCCTCACCACAGCAAGCCCCCTGCCACAGCAAGCTCCCAAGCCACAAAAAGCGCTCCAGCCGCAGGGCTATGCGGCACTCAACTGACCAGACTGCGCACCGCACTGATCTGTGGAATCTCCACCCGACGCATGTACACCCGCAGCGGTTCGGTGATGTTGATGCGATCGTCGATGTTCTGGTCCAGCAACAACTGGATCCGCTCGCGGGACAAGGTCATGGCCTGCCCGTCGATCGGCAGCCAGACAAACTCGGCGGTTGGGATAATGCCGTCATCGGCCACGTCCATGCCGAAGGAGTCTTCGCTGAAACGGACGATGTACTGGCCAGTCTTGCGGTTCAGGCCGACAAAACCCTGGAGTTGGTCGGCGGCCTGGCAGATAAGCTCGGAGGTGATGCGCATGGTAAACCTCACTGAAAAGTCCTACTTGGACTGGAAAGATGGTTTACACGCGTGGCAGGAAAATCTGCCCTCTGATGGGGCAATTCAAGGCAAGAGTACTGCATCGCACCGCACAAAAGTGCAGAAAAATGGCCGGTGAACACGTTAATGTCGGTTTGGTGATAGCGCCATTCGCAAGCAATTGTTAAAAAGGAGCCCTTCTCAAAGTTACCTCCACGAAAGGACTTCGCATATGCCTGTCACGTTTACCAAGAGTGCCCTGCTGCTGGCCCTGATGCTGGGCCTTGGCCACGCACAGGCGGCAAGCCCGATCAGCCCTACCGAACTCGCGGCCAACGAAGGCATCCCGCACCCCGCCGTGATTGCCCACCGTGGCGCCTCCTTCGATGCACCGGAATCCACCGCCGCCGCCTACAAAGTCGCGCGCGACCTGGGTGCCGACTACCTGGAAATGGACCTGCAACGCAGCAAGGACGGCGTGCTATTCGCCCTGCATGACAACAACCTGCAACGCACCACCGACGTCGCCACCAAGTTCCCCGAGCGCAAGGACAGCCCGGCCAACGAATTCACCTGGGCCGAGCTTAAAACCCTGGACGCCGGCAGCTGGTTCAACGCCGCCTACCCGGATCGTGCCCGCCCGGGCTTCGTCGGCCTGAAAATCCTCAGCCTGGACGAAATCATCAAGATCGCCGAAGGCAATCCGCAGCACAAACCCGGCCTGTACATCGAAACCAAGGAGCCGAAGCAATTCCCGGGCATCGAGGCCGACCTGAAGAACAAGCTGCTGGATAAAGGCTGGTTGAGCTCCACCGGCTCCAACCAGGCCCAGAAAAACATCGGCGTCGGCCAGGGCAAGGGCCGCGTGGTGCTGCAAACCTTTGAGAAAGACAGCCTGAAAGAACTGCAAAAAGAGATGCCCAACACCCCGAAAATCCTGCTGTTGTGGGTAGGTGAAGGCAGCATCGAACCGAAATCCAAGGTGCCCTTCGCCGAGTCCGGCGAGCCGAGCAAAGCCGCCTACTACGCCAAGCAGGAGCCGAAGGACGCCGCCGAGTTCGAAAAATGGATCGACGAGGCCAAGAGCCTGGGCGCCATCGGTACCGGCCCTTCGGCACAGCTGACCAACCTGGGCGACCAGAGCTATTCCGACCTGGTCAAACCCGAGATGAACCAGTTGACCCACGACAAGGGCTTGCTGGTGCACGTGTACACCGTGGATGAGCCGGTGGACTTCGACAAGGTCATGAAAGCCGGCGTCGATGGCATCTTCACCAACCGCGCTGCCGAACTGCTGAAGTACTACAAGCGCTGGCCGTCCTCGAGTGTGGCCGACCTGCTGCAGGACAACGGTTACTGAGTGAGCCCCGAATGGTCAGGTCGCCTGTGGCTGGGGCCTGACTACGGGCTGATCCAGGGCATACCGGGGCGCACCGCGCCCCACGCACACTATGCCCATCAGCTGATGTTCTCCGCGGGCGGGCCGGTCACGGCCAGCCTCGATGGCCGTGCCATCACGGCCCATCGCCTGTTTATCCCGTCCAGAATGCCCCACGCCATCCTCCAAACCCATGGTGAGGTATTGATGGTGTATGCCGAACCCGGCGCCTTTGACTTCGACTCTTTGCAGGCCGCCCTGGCCGACAGTGAACGGTCCCTGGAAGCACTCGAGCGCACGCTGCGCCAATTGCCGAGACGCGCACTGGAAGATGCCAGGGTGGAGCGCGCGCTGTCGGCGCTGGATCAGCAACTGAGTGGCAAGGTCTCGGCCCAAGCCCTGGCACAGGCGGCGCACGTTTCGTTAAGCCAGCTGGAACGTTTGTTCGCCAACCAACTGGGTTTGCCGGTACGTCGCCTGGTGTTGTGGCGGCGCTTGCGAGTGGCGCTGGGACTGGCGCTCGGCGGCAGCACCCTGACCGAGGCTGCCCATGGCGCCGGGTTCGCCGATTCGGCGCATTTTTCCCGGACCATGAAACAACTATTCGGCGTCACGGCCGGGGCGTCGTTGCGCAACCTGCACGTACGAATCCTCGACTAAACCGACGGGAACCGGCGGCTCCTTGCTCAATTGCACCGTCCTGAACGGATCGCGCAACTGCGCCACATACTCCCGCGGAAAATCCGGCCGGCTGCCAATCCCCAAGTCGCCCTGCCCCATTCGATAGTCATGGCTGTAAAACGCCGTACCCAAGAGCCAATCCCACAGATTGAAAAACAAGCCGAAATTCACATCCCCAGCCCGGCCATATTTCATGTGATGAAAACGATGCACCGGCGCCCAGGCGAACACCCAGCGCAGCGGCCCCAGGCGCATGTCGACATTGGAATGCTGCAACAGCAGCTGCACGGCAATCGCCAGGGCCAGCAGCAGCGCCACCTCCGTGGGAATGCCCAGCAGGATCAACGGCGTCAACCCGGCCGTGGCTTCCAGCATCTGGTGCAACGGATGCTTCATCAAGCCATTGAAGCCATACAGCCGTTGCACGCTGTGGTGCACCGCGTGCAGGCGCCACAAGGCAGCGACTCGGTGGCTGGCGTAATGCATCAAGGTGATGCCCGCATCGGCAATGAAGATCGCCAGCAGCAATTGCGCCCAGAGCGGCCACGCCCGCGGCCATACACCGTCGACGGCCAACAGCGCGGTCAGCACCGGCAAGATCAACAAGCCCGCCGCATTGAGGCCCTCATTGACCAACGCGTGAATCAAGTCGCGACGACGATCACCCTGGTTGCGATTCCACTGCGGCTCATAGGGCAACCACCACTCGGCGATAAACGACACCGCCACCGCCAGAACAAATACCAGCCCCAGCCACTGCAGCGCATCCCTCTGCACCAGCCACAGCGCCCACCCGATAAACCCCGCCCAGAACAAGGGCGCATACACCCAGGCCATTAACTGTTTCATCTGTGCCTCCCGTAAGTGAGACGCCAGCATGAAACCCCGCACTCGCCGCCGATTGAACAAACGGCGCAATCTTAAGGGTGAGTTAAGTTGCGCTGGTTAACCTGATCCCACTTAAACAGCTCACCCCAAAGGATCACATCATGAAAAACCTGACCGCTCTGTTCGCTGCTGCCGCCTTGACCCTTACCGCCGGTTTGGCCCAGGCCGATGTTCGCCCGGACCAGATTCCGAGCCTGCTCAAGTCCGGTGCCGTGATGGATTTTGAAAAGCTCAACGCCAAGGCCGTGGCCCAGCACAAAGGCGCCACCATCGTTGACACCGAACTGGAAGACAAAGCCGGCCGCCTGGTCTACGAGACCGAACTGCGTGACACCAGCAACGTGAAGTGGGACGTGAAGCTGGATGCCAAGACCGGCGAAGTCCTGGAAAACAAGCAAGACACTTGAGTTGAACCGCAAAAACGCCGCGCCGCCTTCGGGCCGCGCGGCTTTTTTATGCGCGCTCGTCGCCCAGAAGAGCAATTAGTCTAATTAGCGTGAACGAATTTGTACCTTACGCCGCCAAGCTCGCTAGAATCCCAACCATCAGCCAAGGCACAACGCCAGCAGCATCAGGACCGGAACCGTTCGCCATGGGGCAAAAAGCCGTCGACATTGCCACCATTGGCAGAATCAGCGCCGTCCCGGCGATTCTCCAGGTAGTCAGCGAGATGACCGGCTTGCGTTTTGCGGCCGTGGCCCGGGTCACCGACGATTCCTGGACCGCCTGCGCTGTGCGCGACCAACTGGACTTTGGCCTGCCCGTGGGTGGCGAGCTGGACCTGACCACCACCCTGTGCCACGAAATACTCGACTCCCACGTCTCGATCGTGATCGACAAAGCCAGCGAAGACCCGCTGTACCGCGACCACCACACGCCGCGCATCTACCACTTTGAAAGCTACATCTCGGTGCCGGTGTTCCGCACCGACGGGCGTTTCTTCGGCACCATCTGTGCCCTGGACCCGAACCCGGCGCAACTGCGCAGCAGCACCATCCAGTCGACCATGGAGTCGTTTGCCCGGGTGCTGTCGCTGCAGATCGAAGCCGAAGAAAGCCTCCAGCAGACCGAGGCCGACTTGCAGCAGGAGCGGGAAACCGCCGAACTGCGCGAACAATTCATCGCCGTGCTCGGCCACGACCTGCGCAACCCGCTGTTCGCCATCAACGTCGGCGCCGAACGGCTGCTGCGCAAACACCCGGACCCGGCCACCGACACCCTGGTGCGGCACATGCTGGCCAGCGGCCGCCGGGCCTCGCAACTGGTGGAAGACGTACTGGACTTTGCCCGCGGGCGAATGGGCAGCGGCATCCCGGTGAACATCAGTGAATGCACTGGGCTTGAAGACACTTTGCAGCATGTGGTGGAAGAGGTGCAGCACGTCCATCCAAAGCGGCTGATTCACGCCAGCATCGGCAATCTCAAGGGTGTGAAAGGCGACCGCGAGCGGCTCGCGCAATTGCTCTCCAACCTGGTGGCCAACGCCATCAGCCACGGCAACCCGCAAGGGCCGGTTGAAGTCAGTGCGCAGGTCACCGCCGGCACGTTTGAGTTAACGGTGAAAAACCTTGGGCTGATCAGTGAGCAAGCCATGCCGCTGCTGTTCCAGCCCTACTCCCGACCGACGGGCGCCCTGCCCCAGGCCGGGTTGGGCCTGGGGTTGTACATCGTCAAGCAGATTGCCGACGCCCATGGCGGGCGGCTGGAAGTGTCTTCCAGCGAGCAGGACGGCACGGTGTTCAGCTTCAGTTTGCCCGCGGGCGATTGACGGCCACCTCAAACCGTCACAAAAGCGTCAAATTCAGTTGCCATGATGCGCTCAGGTGAACCTGTGAAATTTCCTACAGGCACTTTCCCTGCGAGCCTCCATGAACCACAGCATCGACCACAGCCACCAGGACTCAGACCTGTTTGGCTTGCTCTACGGTTTTCGTTTCCGCCCCGGTGAAAAGGGCGAACAGATTGATTCAGCCACTGCCCTTGCGGCCTTGCAGCAACCCGGTGACCCCGACGAATTCCTCTGGCTGCATTTGAACCTGGCCCACGCCGCGTGCGAGCGCTGGATGCAGGCGCACCTGAACCTGCCGGAAGAATTCTTCGAAGCCTTGCACGAAGGCTCACGCTCCACCCGCATCGAACACGTGGACTCAGCCTTGCTGGCGGTGGTCAACGACGTGGTGTTCAACTTCAGCAGCATGGTGTCTTCAGATATTTCCACCCTATGGGTGTGCGCCCGCAGCCGGCTGCTGATCAGCGCGCGCCTGCAACCGCTGCATTCGGTGGACAAGTTGCGCTCGTCGGTGAAGGCCGGTGAACACTTTCGCTCGCCGCTGGAACTGCTGGTGCATTTGCTGCGGGACCAGGGCGAGGTGCTGACACAGATCGTGCGCAAGACCAGCCTCAGCGTCGACCAGATCGAGGACCAGTTGCTGTCGTCACGCCTGTCCACCAACCGCGCCGAACTGGGTGCCGCGCGCCGGGTGCTGGTGCGGCTGCAACGGTTGCTGGCGCTGGAGCCGGGCTCGTTGCTGCGACTGCTCAATCGCCCGCCCCAGTGGCTGCAGAAGGAAGACGTGAAAGAGCTGCGCAAATCCACCGAGGAGTTTGCGCTGATCATCAACGACCTGATGGCGTTGGGTGAGCGCATCAAGCTGCTGCAGGAAGAGATCGCCGCCAACCTCAACGAACAGAGCAACCGCACGTTGTTCACCCTGACCGTGGTCACGGTGCTGGCGTTGCCGATCAACATCATTGCCGGTTTTTTTGGCATGAACGTTGGTGGTGTGCCGCTTTCTACAGACCCTGAAGGCTTCTGGATTCTGGTGGCGCTGGTGGCAACGTTCACGTTGATTGCCGGGCGCTGGGCGTTTCGCAAGCGCAAGGATTATTGAATTTGAAATGCGATCAAGTGTGGGAGCTGGCTTGCCTGCGATAGCGGTGGTGACTGATCACCGCTATCGCAGGCAAGCCAGCTCCCACATTTGATCGACGGTGTTTTATAGACCAGCGGCAACTTCAATTCCCTAAACACTGATTTACCGCAGCATCTCTGTAACATTCTGCAACGATCATGACGGATATCCTCCCTCAACACTGGATGTTCCGGCATGGCAACCCCTTCGCTGACCGCCTCCACCGCCTCCGTCACCAACGATCCCAAACCGCGCCTGGACAAAAAACCGGGCCTGGTGACGGTGATCATTTTCTTCGCCGTACTCGCCATGGGCCTGTTGTTCACCGCCTACAGCCTGATGCACGACATGCACGAGCTGGGCACGGTGGTCACCACCTGGACGCCGTTCCTCCTGCTGGGCGTGGCGCTGTTGATCGCCCTGGGCTTCGAGTTCGTCAACGGCTTCCACGACACCGCCAACGCGGTGGCCACGGTGATTTACACCAACTCATTGCCACCGCATTTCGCGGTGGTGTGGTCGGGCTTTTTCAACTTCCTCGGCGTGCTGCTATCCAGCGGCGCGGTGGCGTTCGGCATCATCGCCCTGCTGCCGGTAGAGCTGATTTTGCAGGTCGGCTCCTCCGCCGGCTTTGCGATGATCTTCGCGCTGTTGATCGCCGCGATCCTGTGGAACCTCGGCACCTGGTGGCTGGGGCTGCCGGCGTCGTCGTCCCACACCTTGATCGGCTCGATCATCGGCGTGGGCGTGGCCAACGCACTGATGCATGGCCGCGACGGCACCAGCGGTGTGGACTGGGGCCAGGCGATCAAGATCGGTTATGCGTTGCTGCTGTCGCCGCTGATCGGCTTCGCCTTCGCCGCCCTGCTGTTGCTGGCGCTGCGGGCCTTCGTGAAAAACCGCTCGCTGTACAAAGCGCCGAAAGGCGACACCCCGCCGCCGTGGTGGATTCGCGGCATGCTGATCGTCACTTGCACCGGCGTGTCGTTTGCCCACGGGTCCAACGACGGCCAAAAGGGCATGGGCCTGATCATGTTGATCCTGGTGGGCACCCTGCCGATGGCCTACGCGTTGAACCGCACCATGCCGGCCGGTGAGTCGTTGCAGTTTGCCGCGGTGGCCGAAGTCACCCAGGCAGCCCTGGTAAAAGCGGCGCCGCAACTGGCCCCCGCCGACTCTCGCGGCACCTTGTCGACCTACGTACGCACCAAGGAAGCCACCCCGGAACTGGTGCCCGCCCTGGCCGCCATCACCGGGCATATCGGTGAGGAAGTGAAGAGCTACGGCTCCCTCGCCGCCGTTCCGGCCGAGGCCGTGGGCAACGTGCGTAACGACATGTACCTGACCAGCGAAACCATCCGCCTGATGGACAAGGGCAAGGTCGGCAACTTCGATGCCGACACCCAGAACAAGCTGCAACTGTTCAAGCAACAGATCGACAACGCCACACGGTTTATCCCGCTGTGGGTCAAGATCGCCGTGGCCATCGCCCTCGGGCTCGGCACCATGGTCGGCTGGAAACGTATCGTGGTGACCGTGGGCGAGAAGATCGGCAAGACCCACCTGACCTACGCCCAGGGCGCATCCGCCGAGATGGTGGCAATGCTGACCATCGGCGCGGCAGACATGTATGGCTTGCCGGTGTCCACCACCCATGTGTTGTCGTCGGGTGTGGCCGGGACCATGGTGGCGAACGGCGGTGGCTTGCAGATGAAGACCATCCGCAACTTGCTGATGGCCTGGGTGCTGACGTTACCGGCGGCGATTCTGTTATCGGGTAGCCTATACTGGCTATTCACCCAATTGTTCTGACACAACCCGATAAAAATGTGGGAGCGGGCTTGCTCGCGAATGCGGTGGCTCAGTCACAGACTTATTGACTGACACTCCGCTTTCGCGAGCAAGCCCGCTCCCACATTGGGTTCAGTGGTGAGTTCAGGTGCTAAACAACCCGCCCATCAGCTTCAACCGCTTCTTGTACACCCGCCGCGCCTCCAACGCTTCCTCCAGCGTCACCGCCACAAACCCCGCCCGCTGGTTCGGTTGCATCTGCCCGATCAGATCCAGGTCGGCACTGATCACCGTGCCAATCATCGCGTAGCCCCCGCCCGACACCGCGTCCCGGTGCAGCACGATCGGCTCCAGGCCCGCCGGCACCTGGATCGAGCCGATGGGGTAGCAACTGTCGACGATGTTCGACGGATCGGACCCGGCGCCAAACGGTTGTTCCCGTGGCTGAAAGCTCAAGGCATTGCCGCCCTTGAAGCGATAGCCGATGCGGTCGGCCTCCGACCCCACCGTCCAGGGCTCGGCAAAAAAGCTGCTCTTGGCGGCGGGCGTCAGTCGCTCGTAATACAGCCCCGGCACCACCCGCAGGGTCACGTCCCCACCCACCGATTGGCGCAACGCCATGGGCAAACTGTTCCCCGCCCGCCCTTTGCCGCTGGCTTCGCCCACGGGCAGTTCATCACCCTCCACCAGCCGCCGCCCCTGAAACCCGCCCAATGCGCCGAGGGTGTAAGTCGAGCGGCTGCCCAACACCAGCGGCACATCAATGCCACCGGCCACCGCAAGGTAAGTCCGCGCGCCGGCCTTGGGAAATTCAAAGCGCAGTACTTGCCCGGCGCGCACTTCAAACGCGGTGTCCTGATGCACCACCACGCCGTCCAGGCGCGGCGACATCAGCGCCCCGCACAACGCCACCAAGGCATCCTGCTGAAACTCCAGCTCCGGCCCGATCAACGTGCATTCCAGCCCGGCAGCGCCGATGGGGTTGCCCACCAGGTGGTTGGCCGCGCTCAACGCGTATTGGTCCAGGGCGCCGGATGGCGGGATGCCGAGGTGGTAATAACCTTCGCGGCCAAGATCCTGCACGGAGGTGGCGAGGCCGGGTTTGAGTACCTTGATCATGCCAGCGCCTCCTGCAAGGTTTTCGGGTAGCCGATGGGGTCGGCGAGAAAGGCGTCGAGGGAAAACTCCACCGGGCGGATGCGCAGGTCGAAGCGCCCTGCGTCCACTTCTGCCACGGCCAGGTCATAGGCGTCGCGGTCCATGGGTTTGAACTGCACGATGTCGCCGGGGCGGAAGAACACCATGTGCTCTTTCAGGTAGGCCAACTGCTGTTGCGGGTCGTAGATCGGCGCCGGGGTGACGCCGAACATCTGGTAACCGCCGGCGCCGCGTACCGAATAGATACAGCCAAAGCAGCCGCCATGGCCGAGGGTCAATTTCGGCGTGTCGGTGCGTGGGCGCAGGTACTTGGGCACCTGCAACTGCCGCTCGCGTTCCACCATCTGGAACATGAACGGCAAGCCCGCCACAAACCCCACCATCGAGACAAACCACGGCGCGCCACTGTGGGCCGCGATAAACGCGTCCACATCCGCCAGGCCGTTGATCCGCGCTGCGTATTCCAGGTCGGTACCGGTCGGGTCCTGATGACGGTCGCGAAAGCGCATCAGGGTTTCATGGGTCCAGGGGTCGTTGTACAGCACCGGGATTTCGATGATGCGGGTGTGCAAGGTGCGTTCGGCCACGGCCTGGGCTTCGGCGCTTTGTACCGCGTCGAGCAGCACGTGGGGCGCGATGCGGTCCGGGTCGAAGCGAATCTGGAACGAGGCATTTGCCAGGCAGACGTCCAGCACACCGTCCAGGGCCAGGCGTTCCACCGCGCGGGTGACAGCCATGCCCTTGAAGAAAGCCTCCAGGGACATGCTCTCGCTGACCTCGGCAAACAGGTGTTCATCACCGCCAAAGCTGTAGCGGATCGGGGAAGATTCAGCCATGTCTGTTCCTCTTGGAATCATTGTAGAAAGGCAGGCAAAAAATCAGTCAGACCCGGTGTCTGGGCACCGGTGTCGGTCAGCGGGGTGTGCGTACTTCGATGCCCGCCTGATCCAGCGCTTCACGGGTGGCTTCCACCAGTTCAAGGGCGCCGGGGGTGTCGCTGTGCAGGCAGATGGAATCGAATTCGATAAACAGGTCTTCCCCTTCCACCGTACGTACCAGCCCGGTCTGGCAAGCCCGTAGTACGCGCGCCGCAACCGTCGCCGGATCCAGCGCCCGCACATTGCGGGTAAACACGATGGAGCCGGTGAGATCGTACTCACGGTCGGCATAAAACTCCCGCACCACCGGCTGGCCGAGTTCCTTGGCGATACGCCAGATCACCGAATTCGGCATGCAATACAGCAGCAGCGTGGGCTCCAGCCGTTGCAGGTTTTCCACGAGCAACCGCGCCGCTTCTTCATCCCGCGCCAGGTGCATGTACAGCGCGCCGTGGGGCTTGATGTGTTGCAGCGTGAGGCCCTGCACCCGGGCGATTTCCCGCAGGGCGCCGAGTTGATAGAGCATGTCGTCCACCAGCTCCTGGGCCGGGGCGTTGATATGGCGTCGGCCGAAACCTACGAGGTCGCGAAAACCCGGGTGCGCGCCAATCGCCACGCCCAACTGCTTGGCGCGTTCGACGGTACGGCGCATGGTGCCCGGGTCGCCGGCGTGAAAGCCGGTGGCGATGTTGGCCGAGCTGATGTAGGCCATCAGTTCGCTGTCGACGCCGTCGCCGATGGTCCAGGGGCCGAAGCCTTCGCCCATGTCCGAATTGAAATCCACTGCCTGCATCGGGGTCGCTCCGTTGAAGTTCTTGCGATGGAAATTAGGCTGCCCCTTGACCCCTTGGGAAGATCTATTATCAGATGGCCCATCTTCTGAAAATCAGATACCCGATACTGATCGTTCCCACGCTCCGCGTGGGAACGAGCGGAGAAACCATGTCCCTGACCCTGCGCCAAATCCGCTACTTCGTCGCCACCGCCGAAATCGGCCAGATCTCCCAGGCGGCGATTCACCTGAACATCTCCCAATCGGCGGTGACCACCGCGATCAAGGAGCTGGAAGCGATGCTCGGCGCGCAGCTATTCGTGCGCTCGGCCCAGGGCATGAGCCTGACCGACGCCGGGCGGCATTTCCTCAACCGGGCGTATGTGATTGTGCGCAGCGTCGACGATGCCCTGAACAGCCCGCTGCCGGACTACCGCGCCAGCGGCGTATTGCGGGTGGCCGCCAGCTACACCGTGCTCGGTTACTTTCTGCCGCACCACTTGCAGCGCATGGAACACTGGCACCCGGACGTGACCATCGAGGTCTTCGAACAGGAACGCCAGGCCATCGAACACGGCCTGCTCAACGGCCAGTTCGATATGGCCGTGGTGCTCACCGCCAACCTCACCCACGCGGATATCGTCTCGGAAATCCTCTTCAACTCCGAACGCCGCCTGTGGCTGCCCAGCCATCACCCGTTGTGCGAACGCCCCGCCGTGAGCCTCGCCGATGTGGCCAGGGAGCCGTACATTTTCCTCACCGTCGACGAAGCCGAACAAAGCGCCATGCGCTACTGGGAACAGGCCGGGCAAACCCCCAAGGTGCGGCTGCGCACCAGTTCGGTGGAGGCAGTACGCAGCATGGTCGCCAACGGCAGCGGCGTGGCGATCTTGTCAGACCTGGTGCATCGCCCGTGGTCACTGGAAGGCAAACGCATCGAAACCGTGAGCGTCACCGACAAGGTCACGCCCATGAGCGTCGGCCTGGCCTGGCACCGCGAGCGCGATTTCACGCCGGCGATGCAGGCGTTTCGGGATTACTTCCATGATGCATTCCTGGCGCCGCAGCAGTTGTCTGCCCGGCGTTGAAAGCAGCCTGCAAGGTGGCGGCCAGCCAATCCATGAACACCCGCACCCGCAGCGGCAAATGCCGTTGGCCGGCGTACAGCAGGGACACGTCCAGTGCCGGCGCCGGATAGTCCGGCAGCACCGCCACCAACTCGCCGCTGGCCAGTTGATCGTGAATGCCCAGGGCGGGCACCTGGGTCAGGCCAAAGCCACCGATGCACGCCGCCCGGTAAGCGTCGGTGCTGTTGACCGTGACGCGCCCGGCCATGGGAATCCGCTGCACCTTGTTGCCTTGTACGTATTCAAACCCTGGGGAACGTGAGCCCAGCGGGCGTACGTAATGCACCAGTTGATGGTGAGCCAAATCAGCGAGCGTCCTGGGTACGCCGTAACGCTTCAGGTACGCAGCACTGGCGCAGTTGATCATCGGCATGCTGCACAACAAGCGGGCTACCACCGACTGGTCCGGCTGCGCACCGACGCGCAAGACGCAGTCGAAACCTTCCGCCAGCAAATCAACCTGGCGGTCGGTGCTGCTGATTTCCAGCTCGATCAGCGGGTGCAGGTCCATGAACTCGGGCAGGCGCGGCAGGATCAATTCCCGGGCCATGACATTGGGCATGTCCACCCGAATGCGCCCCGCCAGCTGCGCTTCATCCTGGCGAAACAAGCCTTCCAGCTCTTCCATGTGCGACAGCAAATCCTTGCTGCGCTCATACAGCACGCGCCCGTCCTGGGTCGCCTGGACCTTGCGCGTGGTGCGCTGCAACAGGCGCGCGCCCAGCAACTCTTCCAGCGCCTGCACATGCTCGGAAACCGTGGAGCGCGGCAAGCCCAGGCTCTCGCCCGCCTGGGTGAAACTCGACAGTTCGGTGACGCGCACGAAGGTACGCAGCAACTCTAGTTTGTTCATGGGATTGTTCGCCTTATCCGGCCAGTGATTCCGGCATAGCTCTGTTTATCACGTTATGGCCGGACAAATACACTCAGTCCCACGAACCATCACACGCCCCGAGGACTTCACCATGACCCGTAAAATCGCACTCATCACCGGCGCCAGCCGCGGCCTGGGCAAAAGCGCTGCGCTGCACCTGGCGGCACAAGGCGTCGACATTATCGGTACCTACAACAGCGCAGCGGACGAAGCCCAGGCCGTGGTCGCCCAAGTCGAAGCGCTTGGCGGCAAGGCGGCCATGCTGCAACTGGACGTCAGCCAGAGTTCCACCTTCGAGGCGTTCACCGCCCAGGTCGGCTCGGTATTGAAGGACGTGTTCGGCCAGGCGCACTTCAACTTCCTGATCAACAACGCCGGGATCGGCGCCCACGCCAGCTTCGCCGACACCACCGAAGCGCAGTTCGACCAACTGGTGGCGATCCACTTCAAGGGCCCGTTTTTCCTGACCCAGAAACTGCTGCCGCTGATCAGCGACGGTGGCCGCATCATCAATATCTCCAGCGGCCTGGCGCGCTTCAGCCTGCCGGGTTATTCGGCCTATGCCTCGATGAAAGGCGCGGTGGAAGTGCTGACCCGCTACCAGGCCAAGGAACTGGGTGCCCGTGGCATCACCGTCAACACCCTGGCCCCCGGCGCGATTGCCACCGACTTCAGCGGCGGCGTGGTGCGCGACAATCCGGACGTGAACGCGATGGTCGCCAACAACACCGCCCTCGGTCGCGCGGGCTTGCCGGATGACATTGGCGGAGCGATTTCCACCCTGCTGGCCGACGGCAGCAACTGGATCACCGGGCAACGGGTCGAGGCCTCGGGCGGGATGTTTCTGTAACGCGCTCGGATTCTCCGCTAGCATCAATGCTTTCGGATACCTGACAGGCAATCACCCATGAGTTTTGATCCAGGACTGGCCGGTGGCATGGGCGTACTGGCCGCCGTGGTCGACAGCGGCAGTTTCGCCCGCGCCGCCGACAGCCTGGAGATGACGCCTTCGGGGGTCAGCCGGGCTATTTCGCGGCTGGAAAAACGCTTGGGCATCCGCCTGTTCGACCGCACTACCCGCTCGGTGCAATTGACCGACGAAGGTCGGCGTTTCTACCAGGAAATCGCCCCGCTGCTGGCCGGCCTGGAAGAAGCCGCCAGCTCGGCGGCTGACAGCGCCCTGACGGTTCGCGGGCGGTTGCGGGTGAACATCGACCCGTACTTTTCGCGGCTGGTGCTGGGGCCGGTGCTGGGTGAATTCATGAGCCAATACCCGCAGCTGCAGTTGGACCTGCACACGCGGGATCAACTCGGGGACCTGGTGGCGGATGGCTTTGACCTGGCCATCCGTTTTGGCATTCCGCAATCGTCCTCGCTGATCGCCCGCAAGTTGATGGAAGTGCGGGTGCTGACGTTGGCCTCACCAGCTTATCTCGAGCAGCATGGTCGCCCTTCACACCCCAAGGACCTGGAAGACGGCCAGCACGTGTGCATCGACTTTCGCGACTCCCAGACCGGCCGGCCGTTTGGCTGGGAATTCCACCGGCCGGGCGAGCAGGTCAACATCGCCACCAGCGGGCGGCTGGTGGTCAACGATGCAGGGACCTTGTACAGCGTGTGCGAACACGGCCATGCCGTGGCGCAAATGCTCGACCTTGGGCTGGCACCGGCGCTGGAATCCGGCGCGTTGATCGAGTTATTTCCCGACTGGCCCGACGAGCGCTTCCCGTTGTATGCCTTCTACCCATCGCGGCATTTGCCAGCGGCCAAGGTGCGGGCATTCCTCGATTTTGTGGCCGCCCTACAACCCCTGTAGGAGCTGGCTTGCCGGCGATGACGTATCCAAAATCGCCATCGCCGGCAAGCCGGACTCCTACGCGGTGCGCATCCGTTTCTGCATAATCCGCTCCCGCGCGGCGTCATACGCCCAGTGATACACGTAGGTGTATGGCAGGAAAAACAGCAACACGCCGATGTCGAGGATAAACGCCTGCATCAGGCTGATGTTCAGCCACCAGGCAATCAACGGCACACAGATCGCCACCAGCCCGCCTTCAAACATCAACGCATGCACCACGCGGGTCCACACCCCGCCGGACAGTTGCAGGCGCGCCTTGAGACGGTCGAACAGGCCGTTGAAAATCACGTTCCAGGCCAGTGCCATAAGGCTGATGGCCAAGGTCACGACGCCCATCTCCAGGGCCGGTTTATCCATGATCCACGCCAGCAGCGGTGTACAGATCAACAAGGCCAAACCTTCAAAACCAATGGCCTGCCAAACGCGTTCAGTAATCGACTTAGTGGGTGTCATGACCCGTTCTCCGTGAGTGACGATGGTTGCCATCATTACCCTTTGACTCGATACTTCATAACCAGTAACCATCGATCAAGGCGATAGTCATGGCATCCCACGAAGTGCTTCAGGCGTTTGTGCAGGCGGCGACCCACGGTTCGTTTTCAGCGGCGGCGCGCAAGCTGGGCAAGAGCCAGTCCACCGTCAGCGCGGCGGTGGCCAGCCTGGAGATTGACCTGGATGTGGTGCTGTTTGATCGCAGCAGCCGCAAGCCGACGCTGACCCCGGCCGGGCACGTGCTGCTGCAACGCGCCGAGCAGGTGCTGGAAGCCAGCAGCCGCCTGGAGTTGGCGGCCAGTCAGTTATCCCAGGGGTTGGAACCGAAGCTGAGTATCGCGATGTCCGATACGTATCAGTCGGACCGTTTCGAAACCGCCCTCAGCGCCTTCGAACAGCGCTACCCGGACCTGGAGCTGGAATGCCTGATCGCCGAATGCGAGGACTTGATCGCCCTGGTGCAAAGTGGCCGGGCGCAGATTGCGTTTATCGAGATGCAGGAGGTTTACCCGCCGGACCTCACCAGCACCACCGTGGAAGAGCGCACGGAAATCGCGCTGTTTGTCTCACCCAGACATCCGCTGGCGAACCTTGCGGACATCGACCAGCAAACCCTGGAACAACACCGCGAACTGCGCCTGGCGAGCATCATCAACCCGAATGAAACCCGCGGCCTGGGCCGGGTGTGGTCAGCGCCCAGTTACCTGATGCTGATGGAAATGGCACAACTGGGTTTTGGCTGGGCACCGCTGCCGCGCTGGCTGGTGGAGCGGTTTGGCGGCGACCACCTGTGTGAAATCAAGGCCCGGGGCTGGCCGCGCTCGGTGGCGGTGGACGCGTTGTGGTCACGCCAGCATCCGCCCGGCCCGGCCGGCAGTTGGTTGCTGGGCAAGATGCTGGAATAACGCCGAAACACACTATTCGCAACAATGAAGATCAAATGTGGGAGCTGGCTTGCCTGCGATAGCGGTGTGTCAGTCACCACCGCTATCGCAGGCAAGCCAGCTCCTACATTGAATTTGCGGTGAATTCAAAGGCGCCGTCAGGCGGCTTCAATCTGCGGCGGGCGGTTGTTCTGGAAATACTCATGCAAGGCCCGCAACGCCGGCAACTCCAGGGCCTGGGCGGCAAAGCACAACCCCACCCGGCGCGTCGGTGCCGGCAGGTGCCAGGGGCGAATCACCACCCCGGCCCGCTCCGTCGCCAGCGACTGCGGCAACATCGCCACGCCGACACCGGCCGCCACCATGTGCAATGCCTGGGTCAACGAACCGGCATGCCCGGCTACTGCCTGGGGCGAGCGGCCGTACAAGGCCATCAGCCGTTGGTGGGAATCATGCTGCGGGCAGGTGATCCAGTCTTCGATCGGTGCCCAGGCCTGCTCCTTACCGCCCGCCGCCATCGGGTGCGCAATCGGCAGTGCCATCACGTAGGACTCTTCCCAAAGCGGCAGGAACAATTCGTCCTCGCAGCACATTTCCTCTACCGCCAGGCGCCCTTCTCCTTCGCAGCCTTCCTGCAAGGTCAGCAGCAAACCCGGCAGGCCCTGGTGCGCCATGCGCAGGAAAGTTTCGATCTGGCTGTCGGCAATATCGCCTTCCACACCCAGTTCCAGGGCGATGCGATTTTCGCGCCCGCGAAACAAGCGGCTCAACGCATCGGCCTCGGCCACCATGCGCCGGGCTTGCGGGTACAGCACCCGCGCCTCGTCACTGACCTCGACCCCACGAGGCTGGCGCAGAAACAGCGCCACGCCCAGTTCTTCTTCCAGTTGCTTGATAGTCACCGACAACGTCGGCTGGCTGATGAACAGGCGCTGGGCGGCGGCGGTGATATTGCGTTCCTCGAATACCGCGAGAAACGCCTTGAGATGACGCACATCCATAGTTAATACCGATGACAGACAGAGGAATAAGGCATTTTTCAGCCAGCCGAGGGCTAAATATACTGCGCGCCACGTTCAGTTATTTGTTTTTCTTATTTCAGGAGTTCCATCATGAGCAAGCCATTGATCATCATCACCGGCGCCAGTTCGGGCATTGGCGAAGCCACCGCGCGCTTGCTGTCGGCCGCCGGCCACCCGCTGTTGCTGCTGGCCCGCCGCGTCGACCGGCTGAATGCGCTGGAGTTGCCGAACACCTTGTGTCGCGGTGTCGACATCACCGACCGCGCCGCGCTGGTGGCGGCGGTGAAAGAAGCCGAAGCGCAATTCGGCCCGGCCGATGCACTCATCAACAATGCCGGCGTGATGCTGCTGGGCGCGGTCAGCGAACAGGACCCGGCACAGTGGGAGCAGATGCTCGACGTCAACGTAAAGGGCCTGCTGAACGGCATCCATGCGGTGGCCGGCAGCATGGTCGAGCGCAAGGGTGGCACCATCATCAACGTCAGCTCGGTAGCCGGGCGCAAGACCTTCCCCAACCACGTCGCCTATGTAGGCACCAAGTTCGCCGTGCATGGGATTTCGGAAAACCTGCGGGAAGAAATGTCGCCGCACAATGTGCGTGTGATCACCATTGCGCCGGGCGCGGTGGAAACCGAACTGCTGAGCCACACCACCGACGAAGCCATCAAGACCGGCTACCAGGCGTGGAAACAGGACATGGGCGGCACCGTGCTGAGCGCCGATGATGTGGCTTCGGCGATTGCCTATGCCTACCAGCAGCCGCAGCATGTGTGCATTCGCGAGATCGTGTTGGCGGCGACGCGTCAGCAGCCGTAACTCATTCATCAAGACAACATCGAACAAATGTGGGAGCGGGCTTGCTCGCGAATGCGGTGGATCAGTCACTGAAATGTTGACTGACACACCGCATTCGCGAGCAAGCCCGCTCCCACATTTGGATCTCCGGCACCTGCACTATTTGAGTTCGGCCAATCGCCGCTCGATAAAGCGCTTTTCGGGCACTTGCTGGGTCAATGCCAGCGCCCATTCAAACGCTCGCCGCGCGTCCTCCACTCGCCCCAATCGCCGACAAAACTCGCCCCGCGCCGAGTACGCCAGGTGATAGTCCACCAACTCCCCCCGCGCCAGAATGCCGTCCACCAATTGCAAACCGGCCTGCGCCCCATCGCGCATCGCAACGGCCACCGCGCGATTCAGCTCGATCACCGGCGATGGCATCGCTCCAAGCAACACGTCATACAGCCCGACGATCTGCGGCCAATCAGTCTCATCGGCGCTCACGGCTTCAGCGTGTACCGCCGCAATCGCTGCCTGCAGGCTGTAGGGCCCGAAGCGGCGTGTGGTCAGGGATTTCTCCACCAGGGCGCATCCTTCAGCAATCAACGACGCATCCCACAGCGAACGGTCCTGCTCATCCAGCAACACCAACTCACCGCCGACCGAGGTGCGTGCCGGGCGCCGGGACTCGTGGAGCAACATCAGCGCCAGCAAGCCCATCACTTCCGGTTCCGGCAACAACTCCATCAGCAAACGGCCCAGGCGAATCGCTTCGCGGGTCAGGTCTTCACGGGTCAGGTCGGCGCCCATGGACGCCGAATAGCCTTCGTTGAACACCAGGTAAATCACCCGCAGCACACTGTCCAGGCGCTCGGGCAACTCCGCCAGGGATGGCACCTGATAGGGGATCTTCGCTTCGCGGATCTTGCCCTTGGCCCGCACGATGCGCTGGGCGATGCTAGTGGGCGTGGCGAGAAACGCCCGGGCGATTTCCTCGGTGGTGAGGTCGCAGATCTCACGCAAGGTCAGCGCCGCCTGGGCATCCGCCGCCAGCGCCGGGTGGCAGCAGGTGAAGATCAGGCGCAAGCGGTCGTCTTCCACGTCTTCAACGCTCCAGTCTGCCGCTTCCAGCGCATCGGCTTGCGCCTGCAACAACGGGGTAAAACGCGCCTGGCGACGTAAACGGTCGATGGCCTTGAAGCGCCCGGTCGAGACCAGCCAGGCCCGGGGGTTATCCGGCACACCGTCCTGCCCCCAGCGCTCGACTGCGACGAAGAACGCCTCGTGCAAGGCTTCTTCAGCCAGGTCGAAATCGCCAAGCAAGCGAATCAGGGTCGCCAGGATGCGCCGCGATTCGCTGCGATAAACCGCTTCAACCCGGGCCTGCACCGTCAATCGCGCAGGCCTTCGGTCACCAGCGTCACCAGCCGATCGAGGCTCTGCCCCCAGCCTTCGTGAAAGCCCATGGCTTCGTGGGCCTGCTTGGTTTCGGCGCTCCAGTGCATGGCGCGGGCGGTATAGAGGGTTTTGCCGTCGACGTCTTCGAAGGTGACTTCGGCGGTCATGAATGGCTGGCCCGAAGGGATCCAGCCGGGGGTGAAGGCGTCGGTAAACACCAGCCGACTGGGGGCGGTAATCTCCAGGAATACGCCCTGGGTCGGGTATTCGCTGCCGTCCGACGCGCGCATCAGCGTGCGAAATTGCCCACCCACCCAAAGGTCCATTTCGCACTCGGGAGTGGTCATGCCGTGTGGGCCCCACCACTGCTGCAACAAGGCCGGCTCGGTCCAGGCGCGAAACACGCGGCTGCGAGGGGCATCAATCAAGCGACTGATGGACAGTTCAAATTCGGCGGGTTTGGGTTGAATGCTCATGGGAAACCTCCTGGGTTTTATTGTTGTGATCAGAGATTCAATTCACGCACGGGGCGCACTTCCACACTGCCGACCCGGGCGGCCGGTATGCCGCCGGCCACCTGGATCGCTTCATTCAGGTCCTTGGCTTCGATCAGGTAAAACCCGGCGAGCTGCTCCTTGGTTTCGGCAAACGGCCCGTCGGTGATCGACAACTTGCCATTGCGCATGCGCACGGTGGTGGCGGTGCTCACCGACTCCAGCGGTTCGGCGGCGAGCATGCGCCCGCTGGCCTGCACGGACTGGCCATAGGCGAAACATTCCGGGTCCTTGGGGCTGTCGGGCGAATCGTGCAGCACCTGTTCGTTGCTATAGATCAGGCAGAGGTATTTCATGGGATTCTCCGTTTTCGGACAACTGACTATAGTTCGCGGCGCTCAAGGTTTCAGGTCGAACAGACCGGCGCCGGTTTCCATGTCGAACGGTGCCGACCAATGTTCATGCACCACGTTCCACTCGCCGCCAACGCGCTGGTAGCCGGCGCTGACGCGCATCCAGCAGGTCTTGAGTACGCCGTCGGGCCCGGTGCCGCCACAGTGCGCGAGCCAGTGGGCAAAGGCGCTGTTATCGCCGGCGACGATACGCATCTCATGGAAGTCAAAGACCCCAGGGCCCGGGCAGAACTCCATGCACGCCTTCCAGTGCGCCTGATAGGCGGTCTTGCCCTTGAACTGCAGGGCGCTAACGGCGTCGAACGCGACGATATCGTCGGCGTAAAAGCTAACAATCTTCTCGACATCCTTGGCGGTGACCGCCTGTTTCCATTGTTCGATCAAGCTGCTGATTGCGGTGCTCATGGCAATACTCCTTGCGGGAAAAATCACTGAAGACACCCTTAGTCGACTGAGCCCCGGGCCAATCGACAGTCCCGCAAAAAATAATTGCGACTACCGCAAACCCGCTAGAATCCGCGCTTCTATGTAGGATTTCGGATGCTACGCCGATGGAAACCCGCCTCGTCGCCTATCAGACGTTGACTGCCCTGCAACAACAGCAACTCAACGCCCTGGAAGTGCATCCCGAACAACTGGTTTTTTCCGGCGATATCTACTGTGCGCTGAACACCCTGCTGGTCAATCCGAATCCCGGCGTGGCAGGCTTTGCGTTACTCGCCGACGAGATTCCCGTGGCCTTCCTGCTGCTCAAACGCCCACCCTGCCTGCCCCATTGGGCGGATGAACACAGCGCCACGCTGCATGCGTTGCAAGTCGATCGCCATCAGCAAGGCCTGGGGTTTGGCAAAGCCTGCCTGCAAGCCCTCCCCGCCGCCGCGCGCCTGGTTTGGCCGCAGATCAAGGCGCTGGAGCTGTCGGTGGACACGGACAATGTGGCGGCGATGGGGCTGTATTTGCAGCAGGGTTGGGTGGACAGCGGGGAGGCGTATAAGGGGCGGATTGGGTATGAGCGCCGGTTGGCGTGGGTGTTTTAAACAATAAGGAGCTGGTGAAGATGCTAACAACCCTGGAACAACTCGAATCCCTCTACGGCCTGCCCCACGAACGGGCCGTGCGCAAGGAAATCCCGTTTCTCAACGAGGATTACCAGGCCATGGTCCGCGCGTCACCCTTGGTGGTGGTGAGTTCATCCGGCCCGGACGGCATCGACGGTTCGCCCCGTGGCGACGTGCCAGGTTTTGTACGAATTATCGACGAGCGCACGTTGGCGATTCCGGATCGGCCGGGGAATAACCGCCTCGACACCCTGCGCAATCTGGTGGTGGACCCGCGTATAGCGTTGCTGTTCATCATCCCGGGCATTGGCGAGACGTTGCGGGTCAATGGCCGGGCGCAGATTTCCATCGAGCCTGAGTTGCTGGAGAGCTTTGCAGTAAATGGCAAAGCGGCCCGTTCGGTGATTCTGGTGCAGGTAGAGGCGGCGTATTTCCATTGCTCCAAAGCCTTTGTGCGCTCCGATTGCTGGAACCCGGAAAAGCACTTGGATCGCTCGGCGCTGCCCTCCGCCGGGGCGTTTCACAAGCGCTTGAATGATGGGGCGTTCGACGCCGAAGCCTATGACCGCGAGATGCCGGAGCGGGTCAAGGCCACGCTGTATTGAGAGGCCATTGCAGGAGCGAACGTGCTCGCTCCTGCCAGTGGCGCGGTCAGGCGGATTCGGCGTTGATGGGGATCCAGATTTCCACGGAGCCCGTGCCTTTACCCACATCGAAATCGGCGCTGTAGCGCTCAAAATCAGCCCCGACCACCTTGTACCCGGAGGCCGGCAGCCATTCGAACATGATGCGTTCATAGGTCTGCGCCAGCGCCTGCACCGGGCCAAAATGCGGGAACACGGCATAGCGATGGGCCGGGATTTCAATCGACTGGAAGTTGCTCGGTACATCGCCCTTGGCCGGTACTTCAACGCCGGCCAGGTAGTCAAATTCATCGTGTTTGGCGTTGTGGCACACGCCATAGGTCACGCCGCCGACGCGTTTCTTGATCTCTTTGAAGCAGCTGTCGAACAGCTCCCACAACTTGGGAATATCGCCAATCGTGGCCTTTGAATAACGCCCTTGCACACCCGCGATCACCAGGGCCTTGCCCTCTTCCATGCGCGGCTGTAACGGCAGTTTTGTCTGTTGATCCATCTGAACAGTCTCCTTCTTATGAGGGAACAAACCCGCGTCGAGTATAGGGGCATATCCCCGTTGCACTCCAAGCAGAAATTTTTCCTGCAGCATCTGGACAATTGGCCATCACCGACCGTATTGTCTGCCCCGCAGGCCACCGCAGTGGCCGACGTCGCTCGGACGGTTCCGGGCGCTTACGTATTTCGAGGCAACAATGGCCGAACCCCGTTCGCCGCGCCGCTTTGCGCGCATAGATCGACTCCCCCCTTACGTGTTCAATATCACTGCCGAGCTGAAGATGGCTGCGCGTCGGCGCGGCGAAGACATCATCGACTTGAGCATGGGTAACCCGGACGGCGCCACTCCACCGCATATCGTGGAAAAAATGGTCACCGTCGCCCAACGCGAAGACACCCACGGTTACTCCACTTCCAAAGGCATTCCGCGGCTGCGCCGGGCGATTTCGCGCTGGTACAAAGACCGCTACGAAGTGGACATCGACCCGGAAACCGAAGCCATCGTGACCATCGGTTCCAAGGAAGGCCTGGCGCACTTAATGCTGGCCACCCTGGACCAGGGCGACACGGTGCTGGTGCCCAACCCCAGCTACCCGATTCACATCTACGGTGCCGTGATTGCCGGCGCCCAGGTGCGTTCGGTGCCGCTGATTCCGGGGGTGGATTTCTTCGCTGAACTGGAACGTGCGATTCGTGGCTCGATCCCCAAGCCGAAGATGATGATCCTCGGCTTCCCGTCCAACCCCACCGCACAGTGCGTGGAGCTGGACTTCTTCGAACGGGTGATCGCCCTGGCCAAGCAGTACGACGTGCTGGTGGTGCATGACCTGGCCTACGCCGACATCGTCTACGACGGCTGGAAAGCTCCGTCGATCATGCAAGTGCCGGGGGCCAAGGACATCGCGGTGGAGTTTTTCACCCTGTCCAAGAGCTACAACATGGCCGGCTGGCGCATCGGTTTCATGGTGGGCAACCCGGAACTGGTCAACGCCCTGGCGCGGATCAAGAGCTACCACGACTACGGCACCTTCACCCCGCTGCAAGTGGCGGCGATTGCGGCGCTGGAAGGCGATCAGCAGTGCGTGAAAGACATTGCCGAGCAGTACCGCCAGCGCCGTAACGTGCTGGTGAAAGGCCTGCATGAGCTGGGCTGGATGGTCGAGAACCCGAAGGCGTCGATGTACGTCTGGGCGAAGATCCCCGAGGCGTACGCCGCGATGGGGTCGCTGGAGTTTGCCAAGAAGCTGCTGCTTGAGGCGAAGGTGTGTGTGTCGCCGGGGATTGGCTTTGGTGAGTATGGCGACGACCACGTGCGCTTTGCACTGATCGAAAACCAGGACCGGATTCGCCAGGCGGTGCGGGGCATCCGGGCGATGTTCCGGGCGGATGGGCTGGTCAAGAAAGCTGACGCCTGACCCGATGATCGTTCCCACGCTCTGCGTGGGAATGCCGCCTTGGACGCTCTGCGTCCGCTTGTGACGCGGAGCGTCACAGGATGCGTTCCCACGCGGAGCGTGGGAACGATCACTTACCGCCTAGACCACCAGCGACAGCAACATGATAAAGCCCAACGCCACCACCGACAGAATGGTCTCCATCGCCGTCCAGGTCTTGAACGTCTCGGCTACGGTCATATTGAAGTACTGCTTCACCAGCCAGAACCCCGCATCGTTGACGTGAGACAGCACCAGCGAGCCCGCCCCCGTCGCCAATACCAGCAACTCGCGGTTCACCCCCGGAATCATCCCTACCACCGGCACTACAATGCCGGCACCGGTAATGGTCGCCACCGTCGCAGAACCGGTAGCCACACGAATCACCGCCGCCACCAGCCAGGCCAGCAGGATCGGGTTGATCTGCGCGGTCACCGCCATATGGCCGATCACATCACCTACGCCGCTGGTCACCAGCATCTGCTTGAAGCCACCACCGGCGCCGATGATCAGGATGATCGCTGCAGTCGGCGCCAGGCTGGCGTCGAGCAGCTTGAGGATTTGCTTGGAGCCGATGCCCTGGCGATGACCAAAGGTGTACAACGACAACAGCAAAGCCAGCAGCAAGGCGGTGATCGGGTGACCGATCATGTCCATCCAGTTGCGGATCACGTGGCCGTCCGGCAGGGCGACGTCGGCGAAGGTTTTCAGCAGCATCAGGAACACCGGCAGCAGCACGGTGATCAGGGTGATGCTGAAGCTCGGCAGGGTCTTGGATTCCGGTTGCTCACTGGCCAGTTGGTCCACCAGTTCCTGGGACGGGTTGCCCGGGATGTACTTGGCGATAAACGAACCGTAGAGCGGGCCGGCGATGATCGCCGTAGGCAGCGCGACGATCAGGCCGTAGAGAATGGTCTTGCCGATGTCGGCACCGAACACGCCGATCGCCAGCAGCGGGCCCGGGTGCGGTGGCACCAGGCCGTGTACCGCCGACAGGCCGGCCAGCAGCGGAATGCCGATCTTGATCAGCGACACACCGGTACGGCGCGCAACGATAAACACCAGCGGGATCAGCAACACAAAACCGATCTCGAAGAACAGCGGAATGCCCACCAGGAACGCGGCGAACATCATTGCCCACTGCACCTTCTCCTTGCCGAAGGCCCGCACCAGGGTTTGCGCGATCTGATCGGCACCGCCGGAATCGGCCATCATCTTGCCGAGCATCGTACCCAGCGCGAGGATAATCCCGACAAAGCCGAGCACCCCGCCGAAGCCGTCCTGGAAGGCCTTGATGATCTTGTCCACGGGCATGCCCGAGGTCAGGCCGAGAAAGCCTGCGGCGATGATCAGCGCAATGAACGGGTGGACTTTGAATCGGGTGATCAACACGATCAGGCCGATGATGGTCACCACTGCATCGAGCAGCAGATAGGTATCGTGGGACAAGCCAAACATGGGGGTCTCTCCTGTTTGTTGTTGTTATTAAAGCCGGTAAAAAATTCAGTGCAGGCGGACAGCGCTATCTTGTCCGGCAAAAAATTATTTGTTTGGTTCAAAGCCGTGTTCGAGCCACCAGGCATTGGTTTGCTCGGCCAGTTCTTCGACGCTGTCTACGCTGGCGTTGAGGGCCAGGGTCAACGGCTCGCCCACCGGCGATTCAAGGGTGGCGAACTGGCTGTCTATAAGGCTGGCCGGCATGAAATGGCCGGGGCGATGGGATACACGGTCGGCGGCGACTTCGCGAGTCAGCTCCAGAAACACAAACCCCAGGCCCGGCGCGGCTTCGCGCAGGTGGTCGCGGTATTTCTTCTTCAGGGCCGAACAGGTGAGCACCGGATGCTCGCCGGCCTTGAGCGAGCGGCGCAGCTCATCGCACAGGATGTCGAGCCAGCCGGCGCGGTCTTCGTCGTTAAGGGGATGGCCGGCGCTCATCTTCTCGATGTTCGCGGCGGGGTGAAAGCTGTCGCCTTCGATGGCAGTGGCGCCGTTCAGCAGGCACAGGGCCTCGCTGACGCTGGACTTGCCACAGCCGGAAACACCCATGATCACGAGGGCAGTAACAGGTTGACTCATGAAACACCTCAAGACGCAGATAGCGCTACCTTTGCACGCTGTAAGGCTAGTGCAAAAACAGGCTTTTCCCGCGCCGTCTTGTCATTTTTATGGAGTGACGCGTGCATCTGCTCCAAAGGTTTGAACGGGAACAGGCATCCCGACGTTCAAGAATTTGCAGGGTCTTGGAGACAGCGCTACCTTAGTGCCTCGATTTTTGTTTGGCAAGCCGCCTGATGACTCCCAAGAACGATAAAAATACCCGCACCACGGGCCGCCCTACCCTCAATGAAGTGGCCCGCCTGGCTGGCGTGAGCCCGATTACCGCCTCCCGGGCCTTGCGCGGCATCAGCACCGTGGCCACCGAACTGGTGGAAAAAGTGCAAAAAGCCGCCGCCGAACTGAGCTACGTGGTCAACCCCGCCGCCCGTGCCCTGGCATCTGCCCAGAGCCAGTCGGTGGTGGTGTTGGTGCCGTCGCTGTCCAACCTGCTGTTTATCGAAACCCTGGAAGCCATCCACCAGGTGCTGCGGCCCAAGGGCTTTGAAGTGCTGATCGGCAACACCCACTATTCCCGTGACGAAGAAGAAGACCTGCTGCGCAACTACATGGCCTACCAGCCACGGGGGTTGCTGCTGACCGGGTTTGACCGTACGGAAAGCGCCCGGCGCATGGTGGAATCGAGCAATGTGCCGTGTGTGTACATGATGGACCTGGACCCGGGCGCCGGACTGAACTGCGTAGGATTCTCGCAGTTGAACGCCGGGGAAACAGCGGCGGCGCATTTGATCTCACGGGGGCGCAAGCGGTTGGCCTACATTGGCGCGCAATTGGACCAGCGGACTTTGCTGCGCGGCGAAGGCTTTCGCCGGGCGTTGCAGCAGGCGGGGTTGTACGACCCGGCACTCGAAGTGCTGACGCCACGGCCATCGTCGCTGGGCCTGGGTGGTGAGCTGTTCCTGCAACTGCTGGCCAGCCATCCGGATGTGGACGCGATCTTCTTTGGCAACGACGACCTGGCTCAAGGTGCGCTGCTGGAAGCGCTGCGCCATGGCATCAAGGTGCCGGAGCAGATCTCGGTGCTGGGCTTCAACGACCTGCCCTCCTCCTCGTTCATGGTGCCGCGACTGAGCAGCATCAGTACGCCGCGCGAAGCCATTGGCCGGCGGGCGGCAGAGCATTTGTTGACGGTGATGGCGGGCAACAAGATCGCCCGGCCGGTGGTGGACATGGGGTTTGAGTTGAAGGTGCGCGAGAGTACCTAGGCCGGTCCTGTATACGGGCCATCGGTAAAACGCTCTACGCTAGCCCTTGCGAGTATGAAAATCCACTGTGACTTCTGACAGTATACAAACCTGCGAAAGGCTCATTTAATCAAGCGACTATCCAGTAATAAGAGATAGCAACTGCACGTTAGATGGAGCATCTCGACATGAACCATTCCGACCAGTCCGACCAGTCCAGAATTAACGCACAACCCGTACTAAGCGGGACACTTAAGGTTGAGCAATCCGTAGATGGGCCTTTCGAAGCTACCAGCATTCGGTATGATTTTACCCGGGGCGATCTCTGGTTTCAGGGTGAGTACGTTGATGGATTAGGAAAAATTCAGCTTATTACCCTTGTCCTGCCTTACACGGAAGGTACATTTTCCGGCGGATTCAACCCCAACGCTGCCGGCTATTACACCCGCCGTGCCAATGACACATCACAATCCTGGCATTCAGTGTCCGGCGATTACAAAGCCAACTTTTTTGAAAAGGCTGGAGATCTGGACGGAGAGTTCCACTTTCAGGGTTCTTGGCCAGGCTCGGAGAACCGGCAATTTAAGGGTACTTTCGATATTCAGACTGGCCCCTTAAGCGTAAAAGCCAAACCAGCTTGAGTAGACTGCGCGAACACATACAGGCGGTAGCTGTAGGAAGTGGCTGGTGTTGCTGGCAGCGCCTTGCTCCGTTACCTACAGGTACGTCAGAATCCGCCGGCTTGTGCGCTTGGGTAGGGCTCTCTAAGGTTGCCCGGTCGCTGAATTTCTCAGTGATCGGGTTTAGTAGCCCGAACTGGTTCACTCTTAGTGCATGAGCTTCATCTGTCAGACGATTTTGTCTGTGCTTGATGGCGGCTGTGCGTAGGGCACCTTCGGGTGCGCCGGCTATGAGTGTCCACCGGTCTACTAACCTGCGCGCAGCTGCCTCCTTTATTGTTTAGTAGCGATATGGGGGTGGCCTAATACAGGGCACTTACTATGTTCAAAGCAACTCCAAATCCTCCCGCCTTATTCACCGTCAGCCCCGACGCCAGCAGCGAAAGCCTGATCGCCAACAGCTACGAGACGTTTTCCTCGGTCAGCACGTTATTGCTCGACCTGTCTGATGAACTCACCGGCAAAGACCGCGACACCGCATTGGCGATTCACCAGTTGAGTGAGTTGGGCGTATTGCTGATGGGCAAGCTGATGGACCTGGAATCACCACTGATCTAACAGACCGCACGCGGTCAAACTGTGGGAGCGGGCTTGCTCGCGAATGCGGTGTGTCAGCCGACCTTTCCATCACTGATACACCGCATTCGCGAGCAAGCCCGCTCCCACATTTTTGATCCTGCCCACTTAACAACCTCGCCGTGCCTTCTGGCCCCTGCTAAATTGCCCCCTGCCTTCTCACCCTCGTCAGGAAAGCACCATGGGCCATTTGCTGAAAATCCTCGGTCGCACTTCTTCCATCAACGTGCGAAAAGTCCTGTGGACCTGCCAAGAACTGGATATCCCCTACGACCGCGAAGATTGGGGCATCGGCTTCGCCTCCACCCAGTCCCCCGAATTCCTGGCCCTGAACCCCAACGCCCAAGTCCCGGTGATCATCGACGACAACGGCGTACTGTGGGAATCCAACACCATCTGCCGCTACCTCGTGAGCCTGCACCAACGCCACGACCTGTTGCCTGTCGAGCCGGCAGCCCGGGCCAGAGTCGAGCAATGGATAGACTGGCAAGCCATCGAACTCAACCGTTCCTGGGGTGCTGCGTTTACCGCCCTGGTGCGCAACAACCCGGACGGCCTGGACGCGCCAGCCATCGCCGCCGCGGTAAAGGCCTGGAACGACAAGATGGGCCTGCTAGAAGAGCAACTGATCAAAACCGGCGCCTACGTCGCCGGTAACGACTTCACACTCGCCGACATCCTCATCGGCCTGTCGGTGCACCGCTGGTGGATGACGCCCATGGAGCATCCGTCCTACCCGGCGGTCAGCGCTTACTACGAAACCCTCAGCCAACGCCCCGGCTTCAAAACCTTCGCCCTCGACGGCCACAACTAAAAACAAGGACTACCCAATGAACGGACTCAACGTACTACTCACCGGCGCCTGCGGCCGCATCGGCAAGACGTTTTTCGAAGCCTCGAAAGACCGCTACCGCTTCACCCTCACCGACCGCATCGAGCCGGATTTCGCCCTCGGCGAGCACCGTTTCATCCACGCCGACCTGAGCGACAAAACCGCCCTCGCCGCCCTGCTCGACGGGATTGACGTGATCGTGCACCTGTCGGGCATCCCCCACGCCAGCGCGACCTTCGACGAGTTGTTGCCCAACAATATCCTGGCCACCACCTACCTGTTCGAAGCCGCCGTGGCCGCAGGTGTGAAGCGCTTGGTGTTCGCCAGCAGCGCCCAGACCATCGAAGGCTACCCGGTAGACCGGCAGATCACGCCGGGCATGCCTGTACTGCCCGCCAACCTGTACGGCGTGAGCAAATGCTACGGCGAAGCCCTGTGCGGTTTTTACGCGGCCAAAACCCCGCTCTCCACCATCGCCCTGCGCATCGGTGCGTTTGAATTCCCCGAAACCCACGACCTGAACAACGCCCGCGATCTCAGCGCCTGGCTCAGCCCCCGCGACGCCGTGCAACTGCTGCAACGCTCGGTGGAAACCATCGGGGTGAAACACCTGATCGCCCATGGCATTTCCAATAACCGTTTCAAACGCCTGGACCTCAGCGAAACAACCCGTGTGCTGGGTTACCAACCGGTGGATGATGCGTTCCAGGAATTCGAGATCCCGATCACTTACTGAGTCTTCTGCCCATGTCTTCACCCTCTCTTGCAGACGGTATCGACCCGATCCGCGCCGCGCACATCAGCGCGCGCATTGATCGGTTGCCCGCCGTCGCCACTGTCTGGCGCCTGGTGGCGCTGCTGTCGATTGGCGGCTTTTTCGAGCTGTATGACTTGTTCCAGACTGCCTATATCAGCCCCGGTCTGATCAGTGACGGAATTTTCCACACCGGCAGCCAGGGCGTATTCGGCTTCTCCGACCAGGCGGCCTTTGCCTCGGCGACCTTTCTCGGCCTGTTCCTCGGCGCCAGCCTGCTCAGCCCGATTGCCGACCGCTACGGGCGCCGGGCGATCTTCACCTTTGCGTTGATCTGGTACACCGTCGCCACCGTGTTGATGGGTATCCAGACCTCCGCCCTGGGCATCATCTGCATGCGTTTCCTGGTGGGCATCGGCCTGGGCATCGAACTGGTGACCATCGACGCCTACCTCTCGGAACTGGTGCCCAAGCGCATGCGCAGCTCGGCGTTTGCCTTTGCGTTTTTCATCCAGTTCCTGTCGGTGCCGGCGGTGGCGTTGATGTCGTGGTGGCTGGTACCCCAGGCACCGTTCGGGATTTCCGGCTGGCGCTGGGTAGTGGTGAGCAGTGCGGTATTTGCGCTGTTTATCTGGCAACTGCGCAAGCGCCTGCCGGAATCGCCGCGCTGGCTCGCACAAAAAGGCCGTTTCGACGAAGCCGGGCAGATCATGGACAACCTCGAAGCGCGCTGCCGGAAAGACCACGGCAAGCCACTCGATGAGCCGGAACCGCAAGCCGTCAGCGTGCAGGGCCAAGGGCGCTTCGCCGATATCTGGCAACCGCCGTACCGGCGCCGGGCGTTGATGCTGATTGTGTTTCATGTGTTCCAGGCCATCGGCTTTTTCGGCTTCGGCAACTGGCTGCCGGCGCTGCTCTCGGGCCAGGGCGTGAGCGTCACTCACAGCCTGGGCTATGCCTTCATCATCACCCTCGCCTACCCGTTGGGGCCGCTGCTGTTTGTGAAGGTGGCGAACCGGTTTGAGAACAAATGGCAGATTGTCGGCTCGGCGCTCGGCGCGGTGATCTTCGGCAGTTTGTTCGCGCTGCAAACCACCGCCGTGGGCCTGGTGATCTGCGGGGTGATGATCACCTTCTGCAACGCCTGGCTGAGTTTCAGTTATCACTCCTACCAGAGCGAACTGTTCCCCACCAACATCCGCGCCCGGGCGGTGGGTTTCTGCTATTCGTTCAGCCGGTTGTCGACGGTGTTCAGCAGCCTGTTGATCGGCGTGATCCTCGAACACCTCGGCACGCCCGGCGTGTTGGCGTTTATCGCCAGCAGCATGTTGATCGTGATGATCACCATCAGTTGGTTCGGCCCGCGCACCCGCAACCTGGCGCTGGAGAACATTGCCCACTAGCGGCAAACAATGGCCGGCGGCACGCCAACGCTTGCCGACGGTAGCGGCCCAAAGCCCCGTAAACACGGGGCCATACCACTGGGCACGCTAATTGCTCCACCTGTGGCACCGCCCACATCCACAGGTGTCCTGATCATGCTGATCAACAACAACCCCCAGGCTCAGTCGACGATCCAACGCATCAAGCGCGCAGACATGGACCCGGCCAACGCCGCGGCCAGCGCGCTGTACAGCGGTGCTGCGCAAAACGTGCAACAGGGCACTACCACTGTATCGACCACACAGGCAGCGGCCGACGCCACTGCCGACAACATCAATGCCGCCTTCGCCAAGACCCGTGTGCAGTTGCAAGCCACCACCGCAACCGCCTCGACCACCGATACGGCCAAGACTGACTCCACCACGTCGGCCCGCAGTGACTTCACCGACTACATGAAAAAAAGCCCGGCCGAGCGCATCCGCGAGCAACTGCTCAAGGAACAGGGTTTGACCGAGGATGATGTGAAGAACATGCCTCAGGACAAGCAGGATGCTATTTCCAAGGAAGTTGCAGAACGCCTGAAGGAGCAGCAGGCGCAGCAGGTAGCGGCGAAGACCGCTGACCCGCAGGCGCAGACGGTGAAAGAAACCCTGGCTGCGATCTAAGCCACACCACAAACCAAATGTGGGAGCGGGCTTGCTCGCGAATGCGGTGTGTCAGTCAATCCATGTGCTGACTGACACACCGCATTCGCGAGCAAGCCCGCTCCCACACAAGCTCATTCCACATTTGATCTGCGGTGTTACTGCAATTGCAGTGTCGAGTTGAACTGACTGATCGCATCCACCACATGCCGTGACCCTTCCTGAATCTCAAGGATCACCTGCCCCGCCTCATTCGCCAGCTCCACCCCAAGCCCCGTGCGGCTCAGGCTCGACTGCATGCTCGACACCGCGCTGATCGACAGGTCGTGGTTCTTGCGCACCACATCCACAATCTCGATCGTCGCCTGGCTGGTTCGCGCCGCAAGGCTGCGCACCTCATCCGCCACCACCGCAAACCCGCGCCCATGCTCGCCCGCCCGGGCCGCTTCGATCGCCGCATTCAGCGCCAGCAGGTTGGTCTGGTCGGCGATGCCGCGGATGGTCTGGACGATGGTGCCGATGATGTCCGACTGCTTGCTCACTGCGTCGATGCTCACGGCCGCTTCGTTAAGGTCACGGGAAATTTCTTCGATGATCTGCACGGTCTGCTGCACCACTTCCGAACCCTTGCGGGCGCAGGCGTCGTTTTGCACCGAGGTGGCGTGAGCCGAGTCGGCAGCCGTGCGCAAGGTGGTGACCTGGTCGGTGATGTCGCTGGCGAACTTCACCACTTTGTACAGGCGCCCGTTGGCATCGAAGATCGGGTTGTAGGAGGCTTCCAGGAACAGCGTTTGGCCGAATTTATCTTTGCGCTCAAAGCGGTGGGAGTGATATTCGCCGCGGTTGAGCGAGGCCCAGAATGCCTTGTAGGCCGGCGAATCGGTCTCACCGCGATGACAAAACAGACTGTGGTGCTGGCCGACGATTTCACTGAGGGAATACTTCACCGTCTTCAGGAAGTTGTCGTTGGCATTCAGGATCTGGCCTTGCGGGGTGAATTCAATGACCGCCATGGAGCGGCCGATGGCGTCGATCAGGCTCTGGTTTTCATGCTCGCGGTGAATCCGCGCCGAGATGTCCGAGGCCACCTTGATCACGCTTTGCACCTGGTTGTCGGCACCGATTACCGGCATGTAACTGGCCTCCAGCCACACTTCCTGACCATGCTTGTTCAACCGCATGAAGGTGCCACTGAGGGGCTCGCCCCGCGCCAGGTCGCGCCAGAGCTTGGCGTAGGCGTCGGTGTGGGTGTAGGCCTCTTCGCAGAAAATCCGGTGATGCTTGCCGCGAATTTCTTCGGCGCGGTAGCCCATGGTCTTGCAGAAATTTTCATTGGCATCCAGCACGATGCCGTCGCGATCAAACTCGATCATTGCCATGGAACGGCTGATGGCGGCCAATTTGGCTTTGGCTTCGGTAAGGGCACAGGAGAAACGTTCGATTTCCAGCAGGTCGGATTTGTGTTGGCGGTTGAACATGTCAGATCACCCTTTATTTTCCCGACGCCCACGCGGGCGCATTCCATTCACGGTTTGAATCTTGATCGAAGACCTTTATGGGGAAACCTATCCGAAACGCTTTATATGCCGAGCGTCATCAACGGTTCTGGGTGAGCATAGACAGGCGTTGGCGCTATGCAAGGCCACTAGTCAGCCAGCATTTGCAACAAAGCATTAACCACTGCGGAGGGCGGTTGGTGGCGTGATGTCACCAACGCAAACTCGCGATGCACCGGCTCCGCCAGGGGCATGATGCGCAAGCCTTGGCGCTGGGCCGGCAGGGTCATCTCGGGCACCAGCGTCACTCCCACGCCTTCACGCACCAGGCTGAAAGCGCTGTTCCACTCGCGCACTTCCACCCGCACCTCGCGCAGCACCAGGCCGACTTCCTGGGCCAGGCTGCGGGCGTTGACGGTGCAGCCGCCGGTGGCAAGCACGAACGGTTGCTCCACCAACTCTTCCAGCGTGACCGTTGCCTGCGCCGGGCGCCGGGAAAACCCGTGGGCCATCGGCAGCACCGCCACCCAGTTATCGCGCCCCAGCACGGCGGCATTGCGCTCGGACGGCGGGTTGAGCACCACGCCCAGGTCGATCAGATTCGCGTCGAGCAAGGTGTTCACTTCATCGTCGGTCACTTCCAGGGCCGTGACCTCGATGCCGGGGTAAAGCTGGTTGAACCGACGCAGCAGCGGCGGCAGGAACACCGCCAGCACCATGGGGAAACTCGCGATGCGAATCGTCCCACGCAGCATCGGCCGCGCTTCGTCCACGGTGGTGCGAATCGCCTGCAACGCTTCCAACATCACCCGCGCCTGCTCGATCACTTGCAGGCCCAGGGCGGTAGGCACGGTCTGACGCGCCTCACGCACAAACAACTGCGCACCGAGGTTGGCCTCCATGGCCGCCATCGCCTGGCTGGCGGCGGACTGAGTCATGCCCACTCGTTCGGAGGCGGCAGTGATGCTGCCGTTGTCCGCCACGGCCACCAGCAGGCGCCAGTGCATCAGGTTCATCATGGCAGTAGCTGTCCTTATGGCAGGATTCTGAAAGATTAATTTTACCCAAGGTGCCATGCCCACGAGACTGAAGGCAACTGTCCTGCGGAGTTGCCCCGATGAAGCTGTATTTTTCCCCGAATGCCTGTTCCCTCGCCTCCCATATCGCGCTGCGGGAATTGGCCCTGCCGTTTGAATTGATTCGCGTCGACAACCAGAAAAAGCTCACGGCTGACGGTGATGATTTCCTGCAGATCAATCCCAAGGGCTATGTGGCCGCACTGCAACTGGACAACGGCGAGGTACTGACCGAAGGTGCCGCCATCCTGCAATACCTGGCCGACCGGGTACCCGCAGCGGGCCTGGCGCCGGCCAATGGCAGCTGGGAGCGGGTGCGTTTGCAGGAGTGGCTGAACTTTGTCTCCAGCGAGATTCATGGCGGGCTGGGAGTGTTGTTCAAGGACGCGATTCCCGATGAGGTGAAGGCGCTGTTCAAGGCCACGCTGTTCAAGCGTTTTGCGATTCTGGTACAGACCCTGGAGCGCCAGGATTACCTGCTGGGCGCGCACTACTCAGTGGCGGATGCGTACCTGTTTGTGGTGCTGCGCTGGGCGGGGTTGTTTGATATCGACTTGCAGCAGTGGCCGGCGTTAGCGAAGTTTCAGCAGCGTGTCGGTGAACGCCCGGCAGTGATTGCTGCCTTGGCCGCTGAAAATCCATGACCTGAAATGCGATCAACCTGTAGGAGCTGGCTTGCCTGCGATAGCGATGGTGAATCCAACACCGCTATCGCAGGCAAGCCAGCTCCCACAGTTGATCTTCATAGTTTTAGAGAATGGGTTTCAAGCCATCGTTTTCGATGAATGCACTTAACGCCAACACATCCACCGACCCCGAACGGTCCTGATCCAGGTGCGCCACCTGGCGGCGCACCGCCTGATGAATACGCCGGGTGCCCTGCCCCAGTTGAACCTTGCCGCGCAGGTCTACCGCCTGCGCCGCCACGATCAACTCAATGCTGCCCAGCCACACCACGCGCTGCACCAGTTGCCGGGTTTTCTCGACCACCGCCAGCGCCTGCCCCGCATAATCTTCCACGCGATCCGCCACCGGCACGCTCACCGCCGGGATCGGATTGGCCAAGTGCCCGATCTCCGCCACCAACGCCGAACCGGTGCGCTGCAAGGCGGCCATGCCCACGTGCCCGGGCTGGTTGATCAGAAAGCGCGGCAGTTCACTGGAAGCCGGCGACAGCAACTTGGCAATCCGCTCGGCGCTGCACACCGCCACACGGCTCAACGCCAGGCCCAAGCCTTCGGCCGCCAGCGCGAGATGGGTGCTGTCGAAATTGGCCGTGGCCAGCACCAACACGTCTTCGCTGATCAACGCCGGATTGTCCGCGCCGCTGGCCAGTTCCAGTTCGATCAACTCGCGTAACGCCTGCACTGCCTGTTGTGCCGCGCCTTGAACCACCGTGGCACAGCGAAAGCTCAGCGGGTCCTGTAGCCGGCGCGGGTTATCGGCCAATTCGCCGCCCGCCAGCAATTCCAGCAACGCCGCTGATTGGCCGCTTTGCCCCGGCGCCAGGCGCAACCGCGAAGCCCACGGCTGGAACGGACTGAGGTTGGCCCGATAGCCTTCACACGACAACGCCAGCCCCGCCAACATGGCCTGCAATGCCTGTTCGGCCTCGGCCACCAGCAACGCGCCAAGGCCGATGCTCGCGGAGTTGGCCGACACCAGCGCCAGGCCATCCTTGCCCGTCAATGGCACGTTCAGCGCCAGACTCAAATGCGCCAACGGCGCCAGGTCGCTCTCGCCCAGCGAGCCGAGCAACGGCACCGCGGGCTCCATGCCGCAGTTGAGTAACGCCAACAGCGCCTGCGCCGCACCCGGCGAAATACCCGAACGCCCCTGGGCCAACCCCGCCAGGCGGGCTGCGGTGATCGCGCGTAATTCCTCACGCGTGGCCAGGCGGCCAACGCCCACCGCACGCCCCAAAGGAATGTTTGCCTGCACCGGCGCAACCTGCGTATCCACCGCCGCACCGAGGCCGGTGGTCACCCCGTAAATCGGCGTGCCTTCAGCCACCAGACGCAGCAACAGTCGATGCCCTTCGTCGATACGTTGGCGGGCCGCATCGCTGAAGTCAGCCGGCGCGTCTTGGCGGGCAATCGACAGCAAATCCTCAATCGTCAAACCGGCGGGATCGAAGTGAATCATGCCCAGCGCAACCGCTGGCCGATCCCCAGGCGTCTGGATTTTTCCAGCAGTGCGTGGCCCAGGGCGATATCGCTGAGGCTCAAGCCACGGTGCCAGAACAGAATGGTTTCCTCGGGGGTTTCCCGGCCGGTCTTCAAGCCGGCGACGATCTGCCCCAACTCGGCATGCAAGGTCTCGGCGCTGAGTTTTCCGGCGTCGACGTGGGCGCGCAATGCGCCGAACATCCCGCCCTTGCACTGGCCCCAGTCGTCCACCACCAGCTTGTGCATGATGTCGGTCAACGACAGTTCCACCGCGCTCATGGTGCCGTAGGGCACGACGAAGGCACCGGGCTTGATCCACTCGGTGTGCAGCAACGGTTGCGGCTGATCCAGGCGTGAAGCTTCCACCACGATGTCGGCGCCGCGCACCGTGGACTCCCAGTCGTCGGTGACAATCACCGGCTTGCCGAGGTCGCGGCGCAGGCGTTCGGCGAAGGCTTCGCGGCTTTCACTGCGGCGCGAGTGCACGCGGATTTCGTCGAAGTCGAACAGGTGGTCCAGCAGCCGCACGTTCCAATACGCCGTGCCACGGGCACCGATGTGCGCGAGGACTTTACTGTCGGGACGGGCCAGGTATTTGGCACCGATGGCGGTGACGGCGCCGGTGCGCATGTCGGTAATCGCCGAGGCGTCCAGGATGGCCTTGGGGATGCCGGTGGCCGGGTCCAGCAGGTTGAGAATCGCCAGTTCCGAGGGCAGGCCCTTGCGGTAGTTATCGACAAAGTCGCCCACCACCTTGACCCCGGCGTAGCCGATTGCGCCGCCCAATACACCGCGCAGCACGTTGAAGTGGCCGTTGATTTCACCGCCGGGAATCAGGTGCATGCGCGGCTCGATCACCGCCTCGCTGCGGCCCTGGATCGCCAGGCTGGATTCGATGGCGTTGAGGATTTCGTCGTTGGTCAGGGCCAGTTCGTCGATGTCCAGGCCGTTGAGGAAGTCGATGTAGATCGGTTGCATGGTCTGCTCACTGATGGGTTGCGAAGGTCGATGCTGAAGATGCTTTTATGGGGTGAGGGAGATTGCTTTGGGGAGGGAGCTTGTTGTGGTGAGGAGCCTGTTGTGGCGAGGGAGCTTGCTGTGGCGAGGGAGCTTGCTCCCGCTGGAGTGCGCAGCGCTCCCGCTTTTTTTGGGGCCGCTACGCAGCCCAGCGGGAGCAAGCTCCCTCGCCACAACAGCTCTCTCCCTAAAGCAAACTCCCTTGCCACAGCAAACTCCCCCCCACAGCAAGCTCCCTTGCCACAGGGATCAAGTTAAGGGGCCTTGAACACAACCTGCTGCACATCGACCTTTTTCGGGATCAGGCCGTTGGCAAAAAACGCGTCGGCGGTACGTTGCTGGTTGGCGATATCCACCGCTTCCAATGGCCGGCTCGGCGTCGGCGAGCGGTGCTGGAAGTAACTCTCCACCACCGCCGGCTGCAAGCCCAATGTCTTGGCCATCAGCGCGACGCTTTCGTCATGCTGGTCCAGCGACAACCGCTGCGCCTGGGCAAACACCTTGAGAATCGCCGCAATCGCCTGCGGGTGCTGCTTGGCAAACGGCCCGCTGGCGATGAAGAAACTGCCCGCCGGGTTCAGCCCCTGGCCATCCCCCAGCACCTTCGCCGAACCGTCCACCACGGCCGCCGAGTAGTACGGGTCCCACACCACCCAGGCGTCGACCTTGCCTTGTTCAAACGCGGCACGGCCGTCGGAGGGCGACAGGTACACCACGTTCACGTCCTTCCATTGCAAGCCGGCACGCAACAAACTTTTGAGGAACAGGTTGTGGGCGCTGGAACCCTTGAGCAACGCCACGCGCTTGCCCTTGAGTTCGGCCACGCTTTGCACGGTGCTGTCCTTGGGCAGCAAGATGGCTTCGGTGCGCCCGTCATTGGGCTCGACGCCGATGTAGCGAATGTCGATGCCGGCAGCCTGGGCGAAGATCGGCGGGATGTCGCCGATATTGCCGATGTCGATGCTGCCGCCATTTAGGGCTTCGATCAGCGGCGGGCCGCCGAGGAATTCGATCCACTCGACCTTGGTGCCCGGCAACCCTTGCTCGAACAGGTGATGCTCACGGGCGAGCACCATGCTCACCGAGCTTTTCTGGTAGCCGACGCGCAGGGTGGCCGGTTCTGCCGCCAGCAGCGGCCCGGCGCACAGTGCCAGCAGTGTGGCTGCGATGAACTTGCGCATCAGAGACTCTCCTTGACCTTGGCCGCGACGTCCGCCGGCACCCACTGCTGCCAGACCTGCGGCTGTTCTTTCAGGAACGCTTCGGCCACCTGGCGCGGCGCGGTACGTTTCTCGGCCATTTGCGCGAGGATGCCGTTGAGCAGGTCAATCGGCAGGTCGACTTTTTCAAAGAACGTCACCAGTTGCGGGTACTGCGCCTTGAACGGCGCCGACACGCCAATCGCCAGGTGCGCTGGCATCGAACGAGTACCGATGGGGTGCGGGTTGTTGGCGTCGGCCAGGGTCTTCCAGGCTTCGGCGTTGAACGGTGGTTCTTCCAGTTTGATCAACTTGAAGCGCCCCAGCAGTGGCGTCGGCGACCAGTAGTAGAACAGCACCGGCTTGCCGCGACGGATCGAGGATGCAACCTCGGCATCCAGCGCCGCGCCGGAGCCGGTACGGAAGTTGACGTAGCTGTCGGTCAGGCCATAGGCCTTGAGTTTCTGGCTGTTGACGATCTCCGAGGTCCAGCCGGTGGGGCTGTTGAGGAAGCGCCCACGGGTCGGGTCTTCGGGGTCGCGGAACACGTCTTTGTAGCGGGCCAGGTCGGCGACGGATTTAAGCTCCGGGGCCAGGGGTTTGATGCCCCGTTCGGCGTCGCCCTTGATCACGTATTCCGGCACCCACCAGCCTTCGGTGGCGCCTTTGACGGTGTCGCCCAGGCCGAACACCTTGCCTTCGCTTTCGGCCTTGACCCACGCCGGACTGCGCCCGGCCCACTCTTCGCCGATCACCTGGATATCGTCCTTGGCCAGGGCGGCCTCCAGGCTCACGGTGCTGCCGGGCAAGGTGTCGGTGGGCAGGCCATAGCCTTTCTCGACGATCAGGCGCAGCACTTCGGTGATCAGGCTGCCGCTTTCCCAGGTGATGTCACCGAAGTGGATCGGTTTGGCAGGTTCGGCGGCCGTGGCTGATTGTGCCAGGACGGTGAGTGCCAATAGCGAGCCACCGAGCAGGTTCTTGATTGTTTTCATGTGTTACCTCGTGGTGATTCCATGAAGAGTGCTCTTGTGGCGAGGGAGCTTGCTCCCGCTGGACTGCGCAGCAGGCCCAAAGTGCTTGGGGCCGCTACGCGCCCCAGCGGGAGCAAGCTCCCTCGCCACAGGTTTTGCATCAGGGTTTAAAAGTCATAACTGAGCCGCGTGTAGTAAAACGCCCCTTCCGGCGCCGTCGGCGACAGGTAGCTGTATTGCTGGCCCGGGGTCTGGCGCAAACGGGTGTTGTAGTCGTCAGGCTTGCTGTCGAACAGGTTGTTGACGCCCACCGACACCCGCAGTTGTTTGGTGAAGGCGTAGTTCACGTCCAGGTCGGTGGTCCATTGCGCGCCGAAGGTCTGGTCGTACTGGGCGTTGGCTTCGCTGGACGCATATTTGCGGTACTTGCCGTAACGGGTTTCGTTGAGGGCGATGGTCCATTGGTTGAGCTTGTGGACCGCGCCAAACACCAGCTTGTCTTCCGGGTAACCGTGCTCCAGGAAGCCACGGGATTCACGGGTCAGCACTTCGAAGCCGTTGGGGTTTTCGTGGACCTTCTCGATGGTGGTGCGGGCCTTGGTGTAGCCCGCCGACAGGTTCAGGTTGCCGAACTGCTCAAGGTCCAGGTTGTACTTGCCCACGATGTCGACGCCACGGGTGCGGGTGTCGGCGGCGTTGGTCATGAACTGCGCCCAGGAGTACTGGCCGTAGCCGGCGTCCTTGAGGATCTGCTCGGCCAGCGGCCCGGAAATGCCACCGCTGAACAGCAGGCGGTCACGAATCGAAATCTGGTAGGCGTCGATGGTCAGCGAGGCCTGGTCGGTTGGGCGCAGCACCAGGCCCAGGGAGAAGTTGGTGGACTTCTCGGGCTTCAGCGGCTGCGCACCGAGGGCACGGGCGGCCGGGTTGTCGGCCGGCAGCATGCGGGTCAGCACCGGGTTGCCGTTGGCGTCGAGGTTGGTGGTGGTGGTCCAGGAGGTGCCGATCTGGCCCAGGCTGGGCGCGTGGTAGGCATTGTTGACCGTGGCCCGCAGGCCGACTTTCGGGGTGAAGTCATAGCGCGCCGAGAGTTTGCCGGTGGTGGCTGAACCGAAGTCCGAGTAGTGCTCGGTACGCCCGGCAATGCCCACCTGGAGCTTGTCGGTGACCTGGTTTTCCAGGCCGAAATACACGCCGCCCACATCACGCTTGAAGGTGCCGGCGTCATCCGGGGTCAGGCCCGAAGCCTGCACCGCGCCAACCTGCACGCCGTCGATGCCACCGTAGGAATAGGAATCGTAGTCGCCGGCCTCCAGCCGGTATTGCTCATGCCGGTAGGCGACGCCCGCTGAAACGGTGAGTGGATGGCTCGACCAGTCGACGTTCAGATCCTTGGCGTAATCCAGGGTGATGTTGGTCTGGTCGTTGACCAGGGTGGCGACGTTGAACTTGGTCGGGCTGTTAATCCCGTAGCTCGGGTTGACGGTGTTGAAAGCCAGTTCGTCGTGCTCGTCGCGGCCATAGGTGGCGCTCAAATCGAAGCGGCCGATGCTCTCGTCTTCATAGCGGGTGCCGACGGTGACGGCGCCGTCTTCATAGCGATAGCGGTATTTCGGGATGGTGCCGTTGGGGTAGATCCCGGCCACGTTGTTCGGGCTGCTGGCCAGCAGCGGCGGCGTGTTGTTTACCGAAGTGTCCTGGCCGAAGGTGGCGAAACTGTAGAGGCGCCATTGGTCGTTCAGGCCGATTTCGGCGTTGGCCGCCAGGTTGTATTTGTCGCGCCCGGCACCGCCCCAGCGCGGGTCTTGTACCTGGCCGTCGGCGACGTATTTGTCGCCGATGTCATCGGGTTTGTTGTTCAGGGTGTTGAAGCTCAGGGTCAGGAAACCATCCCCCGGCAAGCCGATGCCGTACCAGCCATCGGTGGTTTTGCTGAAGCCGTCGCCCTGGGCGTATTTGCCCAGTTGGGTGTTGATGCCGCCACCGCTGTCGCGCTCCTTGAGCACGATGTTGACCACCCCCGCCACCGCGTCCGAACCGTATTGCGCCGAGGCACCGTCGCGCAGCACTTCGACGTGGTCGATGGCGCTGATGGGGATCATGTCGAGGTCCACCGGCTGCGCGCCAATGAACGGCACGCCACCGGAAATGTTCACCACCGCCGAGGTGTGCCGGCGCTTGCCGTTGATCAGCACCAGGGTCTGGTCCGGGGACAAGCCGCGCAGGGAGGCGCCTTTCGGATCCTGGCCGCGGGTGGCGCTGTTGTTCTGTGGAAAGTTGAACGAGGGCAGCAGTTGGAACAGCGCCTGGTTAAGGCTGGTGGCGCCGGTTTGCTTGAGTTCCTCGGCGTTTATCACATCCACCGGGGCGCTGCTGGTCAGGGCCGTGGCGTCGCTGCGACGGGTACCGATGGCGACCACACGGTCGAGGGTCGGCGCCTGGGCTTCGGCGGTTTGCGCCTTGATGCTGTTGCTGGCAGGCGCGACTTTGGCGCCTTCCTTGATGATGAATGCACCGTCCGGGCTGACCTGGACTTGCAGGCCGGTGCCCTTGAGCGCGGCGTCTACCGCCTGTTGCGCCGACAGCGAACCGTCGACCCGCGCCGAGGAATAGTTGCCCAATTGTGGCGTGAAGGAAATCACCTGGCCGCTCTGGCGGCTGATGTTCAGCAGCACTTCATCCAGCGGGCCGGGCGCGATGTGGTAGACCTGGCGCGCCTCTTCGGCGCTGGCAGCGAAAGACAGGAACAGACTGGCCAACGGCACCAGGGCAAAGGTTCGAAGCGGTGTACGGTTGAATGGGCTCACGTTGGCTCCCCCCAAGGAAACTCCTGAGCGCTGCTCCCCGCAGCGCTTACGGGAGTGATGTGGGATGGCCGGGGGAAAACTTGCAGATCGTTTGGTTATGGCGTTAGAACCGACATTCGGAAACGACGCGGTCAACTGTGGGAGCTGTCGAGCTTTAGCGAGGCTGCGATGGTATCGCTGCGGTACATCTGAGAGGCCGAGGTGCTCGCATCGCAGGCAAGCCAGCTCCCACATTGACCGAGGTGAACCGTTTTCAGGTGGCACTGACGGTCACCCACAACCCGGTCCGGCGGGTGATGTGGATCGGCAGGGTGCGTGCCAGGGTGTCGAGGATCTGGTCGGGATTGTCGAGGCGGTACAGGCCGCTGACCCGCAACCCTGCCACCGCCGGATCGAGGCGCAGCACACCGTTGTGATACGGGCGCAGTGCGTCGATCACTTCCACCAGCGGGCGGTCGCGCACTTGCAGGAAACCGTCGATCCACGCCGTCGCCCCCGAGGAACTGGCCAGCACCGGGCCGAAGCCGAAGCGGTCATAAGTTACCTCGTGCCCGGCCTCCAGTTGCAGGCGTTCGCCGTTCTGGCCGTCGATCTCCAGGGCGCCGTTGAGCGCCACCACATGGCCCTGCCCTTCGCGCTCGCGCAGCAACAGGCGATTGCCCAAGGCATGCAGTCGAGCTTGATCGGTCTGGATGAAAAACGGTCGGTTGCTGTCCCTGGCAATCTTCACCAGCAACTCGCCATCGCGCAGGCGCACCACGCGGTGTTGCGGGTCGAACTGGATGTCGGCGGCACTGCGGGCGTTGAGCAGTAACTCGCTGCCATCCGCCAGCTCTACAGTGCGCCGTTCGCCGGTGCCGGTGCGGATATCGGCGGTCAAATCCTCCACCACCGGCCGGGCCAGCCAACCGGCGCCCAGCATCAGGCCAGCGCCCACCAGGGCGCCGCGCAATACGGTGCGGCGGCTGGATGGCGCGTCCAGTGCCTGCTGCAATACCTTGCCGCTGACGCCTTGGGCCTGCGGAATTTGAAACACACCGAGGCGGGTTTCCAGTTGTTGGCACAAGGCTTCGTGACGCGGGTCTGCGGCGCGCCACTGATGGTAACGCTGCCAGTCGGCGGCACTCGCCTCGCCGGAGCGCAGCAACACCACCCAGCGAGTGGCGCTGTCGATCAGGTCGTCGCTCATTCCAGGCACAGCCGCAGGCAGCGGTTGACGGCGCGGGTCATGTAGTCGCTGACCGAGCGTTGGGAAATGCCCAGCTCGGCCGCGATTTCCGGGTAGGTCAGGCCATTGAGTTGCGACAGCAGAAAGGTCGCCTTGACCTTGGCCGGCAAGCCGTCGAGCAACTGGTCGATGGCCTGCAGGGCTTCGAGCATCTGCGCCAAATCCTCAGGGGATGGCGCGGGCGAGGTTTCGTCCTGGTCGAGGGCGTCGAGGTAGGCGCGCTCCAGGTCACGGCGACGCCACAGCTGGTACATCAGGCGTTGGGCAATGGTGGTGAGCAAGGCGCGTGGCTGGCGGATCGGCGCCACGCCCGGGGAACTCAGGAGCTGGACGAAGGTGTCGGCGGCGATGTCTTCGGCGTGGGCACGGGAATCGAGATGGCGGTGCAAACGGCCGCACAGCCAGTCGTAATGACTGCGGAATAATCCGCCCACGTAATCGCTGTGAGAAGTGTCGGCGCCGGACATAGTGGCTCCATCTGAGTAGGTTGCGCGTTATGTCCGGTGTTCCGGTGGAGCGATCCTAGCAAGGCTGCTTATTCTTTAATAATATTTAAAAGGTATTTTTATATAACCAATCGCTCACACGCTCTGCGTGGGAATGCCGCCTTGGACGCTCTGCGTCTGCTTTGAAATCGTGACGCAGAGCGTCACAGGATGCATTCCCACGCGGAGCGTGGGAACGATCATTGGAGGCGTGGATAACCCAAGGCTTTTGCCTGCTGCCGGTAATCCAGCAGCACCTGGTAATCCGCTTCGGTGGCGGGCAGCACTTCGTGTACGCCGAGGGTTTGCACCACTTCGGGCAGATTCTGCAAGGCCAGGTTCATGACCTCCCGCAGGTGTTCACTTGAGCCCGACGCGCTGATGTAAGGCAGCGTCGGGCTGGGCGCGCTGCGGGTGACGACCCTCAGCCCGGCCACTTCCTCTGGCGCAAAACGGGCGAGGTAGTCGTAGGTCACGCTGTCGATGGCGGCAAGGTCAGCGCGGTTTTCCCGCAGCCAGCGCAGGCTTTCGCGATGGGCGCCGCTGATGCCGACTTCGGCAAAGAACCGACCGCCCTGCTGCAGCGGCGCCAGGCGTTCGCGCAGCAGGTTCATGCCGCTGTTGGAGTCATGGCCGTTGATCACGCCGCGGCTGTCTTGGAAGTCCGCCAAGGCAACGCGGGGACTGTCGTCGCGGGTCAGCAGCAGGCTGCAATGCTGGCCGCCGCTGCTGTGGGGCAGTTCGTAGCGCGGGCGGCCAATCACCTGGACTTGCCCGCGCAGCTCGGTCATCAGCGGGTAGCCGCAAGTTTGCGTCAGCAGCAATTGCGGGGCACGCCACAGGCTGCGCAGGTCGAGATGATCAGCCTTGCGGCGGGTCGCGCCCAGGCGCTCAAGGATGCGCGAAAGCCAGCGCTCATTGGCCTGTTGCACCTGCTGCGGCGCCACGTACATCAGCAGTTCGGCGTAGCGGTCACTCATGGTCGTCTCTCAAGCAAAGGGGTGCCGTGGGCTGTCGATGGCCTTGAGCCCGTGACGGCCGATCAACTGGCCGTAACCCTGCACCAGGAACCCGCCGCTGCGTGCCACCCATTGCTCGCGGCGCGCGCGGTACACGGCGGGCAGCAAATACCACGGCAGCTTCGGCAAGTCGTGATGCACCAGGTGCAGGTTATTGTTGAGGAACAGCCAGGTCCACGGCCAGGCGGCTTCGTTAAGCACCGTGCGCTGTTCCGGTTGTGGGTGCGGGCGATGCTCATAGTAGGAACGGATCGCCGCCACCGACAAGGCCGGCACGCTGACCAGCGCCACGTAGTGCCACACCGGCAGCACGCTGTAGTGGGCGATGAAGGTCAGCATCAGCACGGTCACGGTGCCATGGCTCAGCCACATCAGCCACGCCTGGCGCTGGCCTTCGCGCAGACGCCTGACCTCGTTGCGCGCCAGCTTCCACAGCGCCAGCGGCGAACCCAACAGGAAGCGCCCCAGGACGGTCTTGGTCAGCCAATGCAAGGTGCGCTCGAACAGCGAACTGTCGTCCCACTGCCGCTGATTCAGGTAGCGGCTTTCCGGGTCGACACCGGGCACCGTCAGGTCTTCGTCGTTGTGGTGCACCAGGTGGCAGTTGCGGTACAGGGTGTAGGGGTACCAGACGGCAAACGGTGCGTAGCCGAGGAGTTTGTTCAAAGCAGTGAAGCGGGTGGGATGGCCGTGCAGCAGTTCGTGTTGCAGGGACATCCACAGCGTCACGAGCGGGATCAACAGTGCGGTACTCAGCCACAGGCCAAGCCAGTGGCTGGCGAGGATCACCGCAAACCAGCCGGCATAGACGCCGATCAACAGCAGCCAGGTCGGCCACTCGGTGCGGGCGGTAAAGGTCTGGGCCAGGGCTTCGATTTCCCGGCGCTGGGTTTCATCAAGGTAGTTGGACATCGGCAGCTCAGGGCAGGCGTGGCCGACGAAAAAGTCGGCTTCATCCTGCTCTGTGCAATGGGGCGGGAAAATCTTGCAGATCGTTTGGTGCTTAGCTTAGAACTTAATGACCAAACAGGTTGCTGTCGGTTTTCTTGGCCTTTTTCTCGGCGCGTTTTTCATCGGCGGTCTTTGCCGGTTTCTTCTTGTCAGCTTTCTTGGAATTCAGACCTTTGGCCATGATGCGTGCTCCACTTACAGGGGATGTAACACTGGGTATAACACCGATTGCCCAACAGAAGGCGCTTTGCCCGACTTATAATCTGCACCCCCTGGATTCGCGTGTTTGAAAACCATGCCCGAGTTGCACATCGACCGACTGGCAGAGCCGTTGTGGCCGCTGCTGAACAAGTTCTATCGCAGCCATAACTCACCGATGAAGGCCCTCAAGGGTGGCCAGTTGTGGGTGGCCAGGGGCAGCGAGATTGTCGCGGGCCTGTGCCTGACGCCGGTGGTGGGTGGGCAGTGGTTGACCGGGCTGTTTGTCGACCCGGCGCTGCGTGGCCAGGGGCTGGCGGCGCAATTGATTCGCGCCTCGGTCGCAAGCGTTGAAGGCACGGTGTGGCTGCTGTGCCATCCGGACCTGGAAGGCTTTTATCAACGCCAGGGTTTTACCCAGGACACGTTGCTGCCGCAGTCCTTGTCGGAGCGCCTGGTGCGCTACAAACGCAACAAGCCCATGATCGCCATGGGCTTAGAACCGTTGGTGAGGTCGTCCTTCAATAAAGTGTGATCAGCCGTTGTGGGCCCCATGCTAGCCTCGGCGGCACCAGCGGCCCATTACAGGATGATCATGAAAGCGACCCTTGCAGCCTTATCCCTTGCAGCCCTCCTCGCCCCGGCCTTGAGCCAGGCAGCCGAAGCGCCGGTTTCCGCCGAGCAGTATGCAACCGTGCTCGCCGGCAGTTGGCGCGTGCCGGCCAACAGCGCGCGTGATGGGTATCGTCATCCGCAGCAGACCCTGGAATTCTTTGGCCTGCGGGCCGACCAGACCCTGATCGAAATCACCCCCGGTGGTGGCTGGTACAGCGAGCTGCTGGCGCCGCTGCTCAAGGATAACGGCCACTACATCGCCGCCGTGCAGGCGCCGAACAGCAGTGCCTACGCGCGTACATCAGAAGAAAACCTGAAAAAGAAATTCGCCGCAGACCCGGTGCATTATTCCAAGGCCGGCTTCGCCGAGTTCGACCCCAAGGCTCCGGTGCTGGGCAAGCCTGGCTCGGCCGACACCGTGCTGACCTTTCGCAACGTGCATAACTGGGTGATGGCGGATACGGCGCCGGCGATGTTCGAGGCGTTCTTCAAGGTGTTGAAACCGGGCGGCGTGCTGGGGGTGGTGGATCACCGGGCCAAGGACGGGGCGTCGCTGGAAGACATCAAGCACAGCGGTTACCTGACCACCGCGTATGTGGTGAAACTGGCGACGGATGCGGGGTTCAAGCTTGAGGGGCAGAGCGAGGTGAATGCCAACCCGAAAGATACCAAGGACTACCCGGATGGGGTCTGGACCTTGCCGCCGGCGTTGACGTTGGGGGAAAAGGACAAGGCGAGGTATGTGGCGATTGGTGAGTCGGACCGGATGACGTTGCGGTTTGTGAAGCCCGCAAAATAAGCTGAATGCACGCAGAACAAATGTGGGAGCGGGCTTGCTCGCGAATGCGGTGGATCAGTCTATATCTTCGGTGACTGGCACTCCGCTTTCGCGAGCAAGCCCGCTCCCACAGTTTGAGGTGTGTTTTGCCTGAGGGTTATTCGTCTGCGGTGGGATCCATATCCGGGAACATCACTTCGATAAACCCGAACTTGCTGAAATCGGTAATCCGCGATGGGTACAGCCGGCCGATCAGATGATCGCACTCGTGCTGTACCACCCGCGCGTGAAAGCCTTCGGCAATCCGCACAATCGGCTCGCCCTTGGGGTCAAACCCTTCGTAGCGAATCTGCTGGTAACGGTCCACTGCCCCACGCAAACCAGGCACCGACAGGCACCCTTCATAACCTTCTTCCAGCACCGGGCTAAGGGGCGTGATCAGCGGGTTGATCAGGATGGTCTGGGGCACGGCGGGCGCGTCCGGGTAGCGTTCGCTGCTCTCGAAACCGAAGATCACCAGTTGGAGGTCCACTCCAATCTGTGGCGCGGCGAGGCCGACGCCGCCGACGTGTTCCATGGTCTGGAACATGTCATCAATCAACTGCCACAGCTCGGGGCTGTCGAACATTTCCGGCGGAACCGGCGGGGCAATGCGCAGCAGGCGCTCATCGCCCATTTTCAGGATTTCACGGATCATCGATCAGACTTCATCGGTAGTGGGCTTGAGGGAAGGGTCGCGGCCAAGGCCTGAGACATGCTTTTTTTCGTCGTGCTCGCCAAAGTCCTTTTCACCAGGATCCTTGCCTTCGGCCGACATGTGTTCGATCACCGCGTTCATCTCCGCCCCCAGCAACAGCACGGCAGCCGAGATGTAGAAGTACAACAGCAGCACAATGATCGCGCCGATACTGCCATACATGGCGTTGTAGTCGGCAAAGGTTTTGACGTAGTAGCCAAAACCCAGGGAAGCGACGATCCAGACCACCACCGCCAGCACCGATCCCGGGGTGATAAAGCGAAACTTCTGCTTCACGTCAGGCATCACGTAGTACATCAACGCCACGGAGAACATCAACAGGATGACGATCAGCGGCCAACGCAGGATGGTCCACAGCGTGACCACGAATTCCTGCATGCCGATCTGCCCCGCCAGCCATTCCATTACCTGGGGCCCGAGCACCATCAAGGCGGCGGCGGCCAACAGCATGCCGGCGAAGCCTACGGTGTAGAAAATCGACAGCGGGAAACGCTTCCAGATCGGTCGGCCTTCCACCACGTCATAGGCGGCATTCATCGCACTCATCATCAGGCGCACACCCGCCGAGGCGGTGTAGAGCGCGATCACGATACCCACCGACAACAGGCCACCCTTGGATTGCTGCAACTGGTCGATCACCGGGTTGACCTGTTCGAGGGCCTGGGGCGGCAATACCAGTTCCGATTGCATGCGCAGCCAGGTGAAGAAGTCCGGCAGGTGCAGGAAACCGATCAGGGCAATCAGGAACAGCAGGAAGGGAAACAGCGAGAACAGCATCTGGTAGGCCAGCGCCGAGGCGTACGTAGGCATCTCGTCATCGAGGAACTCTGTGACAGTGCGCACCAGCACTTTGTGCAGGGGCAAGCCTTGTAATACCGGAAAAATCATAGCGTCTCCTTTCGCCGCAAAAAGTTGAGTTCGTGGGCGACTCAGGGGCCGTTTTCTACATCAAGGTAGCTTATTTGGCGACCTTGAAACAATTTCCAAACTTTAATCACTGCAGGTGACACAAAAACGGCCATCCGTGGATGGCCGTCGGGCTGCTGGAGTGCAGGCAGCCAGGTCGGGACTATTTGACCGCTTTCTTTACTGCGTCCTTGGTGTCGCCGACTGCTTTTTGCACTTCACCTTTCTTTTCCTGAACCACGCCTTCAGCCCGCAACTTGTCGTTGCCGGTGACTTTGCCAACACCTTGCTTGATGTTGCCTACGGCTTCGTTCGCCAAACCTTTTGCCTTATCCGATGTGCTGCTCATGGTATTTCTCCTGGGAACAATCAAGGATTTTGGTCACTACGTAAACGTTGACCCTTGGCCTTTCCAGAGAGTTTCAATTATTTTTTCAGCGGCATTTCATCGCGCCGTACAGGTTTGGCTTTATGTTTTGCGGCCAACCCACGAGAATGCCGGGCACATCCAGGCGCAAGCGCTGGGTAACAGATCCCGTAGGAAGGTTATGAAACTCAATAAAGCACAGGCCATTGCCCGCAGAAACCAGGAACTGGGCGGTGCCGTACTCGGTGTCAACAACTGCCACTTCACCGACCTGGACCGCAAACGCAACATCTGGTGGTTCGACCTGCCGGTGGGCCGGATTGCCGTGGGCCAGTACGAGTGGATCCACTTGTTGATGCACAACGCCGAGAGCGACCAGTTGCTGCACCTGAAGGTGCCAACGGTGTTTCTGCGCGAGAAGCTGGAAGGCCTGGTGGTGCGCAATGCCGGCAAGCGCAAGCCGGAGATTACCCTGGAGCTGAGTGCCGACAAGGACTCGTTCCTCAAGGACGTACGCCCGGCCGGTGCCGGTGTGAGCTTCGCGCAGTTCGCACTGTAGGAATACGGTAAAAACTGTGGGAGCGGGCTTGCTCGCGAATGCGGTGTGTCAGTAACCGGTATATCACTGGCACACCGCTTTCGCGAGCAAGCCCGCTCCCACATTTGGATTGCATTTCAATGCAGGAAAATCAGCGTTCAATAAAAAGCCCCGCATCTGCGGGGCTTTTTGTTGGGGCCGATTTACTTCTTCAAACCCAGCTTTTTCAGTTCTTCATCCCGCAGTTCGCGGCGCAGGATCTTGCCCACGTTGGTGGTCGGCAGCGCATCGCGGAATTCCACGGCCTTGGGCACCTTGTAGCCGGTGACGTTGGCGCGCATGTGCTCCATCACCTGGTCTTTGGTCAGGCTGGCACCCGGCTTGACCACGATGAAGATCTTGATGTGTTCCCCGGACTTCTCGTCCGGCACACCAATGGCCGCGCATTGCAGCACGCCCGGCAGGGTCGCCAGCACATCTTCCAGCTCGTTGGGGTAGACGTTGAAACCGGAGACCAGAATCATGTCCTTCTTGCGGTCGACAATGCGCATGTAGCCATCCGGCTGGATGATCGCGATGTCACCGGTCTTCAGCCAGCCTTCGCTGTCGAGGATCTCGGCGGTGGCGTCTTCGCGCTGCCAGTAGCCCTTCATCACTTGCGGGCCCTTGACGCACAACTCGCCCACTTCACCCAGCGCCAGCTCGACGCCGTCATCGGTGATGACCTTGCACAGGGTCGACGGCACCGGAATGCCGATGGTGCCGATCTGGATGTTCTGGATCGGGTTCACGGTGGCCACCGGGCTGGTTTCGGTCATGCCGTAACCTTCGCAGATGGAGCAGCCGGTGACCGCTTTCCAGCGCTCGGCCGCCGCCAGTTGCAGGGCCATGCCGCCTGACAGGGTGACCTTCAGCGCCGAGAAATCCAGCTTGCGGAAGGCGTCGTTGTTGCACAGGGCAACAAACAGGGTGTTCAGGCCGACAAAGCCGCTGAACTTCCACTTCGACAGTTCCTTGACCATCGCCGACAGGTCGCGCGGGTTGCTGATCAGGATGTTGTGGTTGCCGATCAGCATCATCGCCATGCAATGAAAGGTGAAGGCATAGATGTGGTACAGCGGCAGCGGGGTAATCAGGATCTCGCAACCTTCATTCAGGTTGGAGCCCATCAGCGCCTTGCACTGCAGCATGTTGGCGACGAGGTTGCGGTGGGTCAGCATCGCGCCCTTGGCCACGCCCGTGGTGCCGCCGGTGTATTGCAGCACGGCGACTTCGTCGCTGGCGGGGCTGACTTCGTTCACCGGCTGGCCGTGGCCCTTGGCCAATACATCGTTGAACTTGATCGCCTTGGGCAAGTGATAGGCCGGGACCATCTTCTTCACGTACTTGATGACGCTGTTGATCAGCAGGCGCTTGAGCGGCGGCAACAGGTCAGCGACTTCGGTGACGATCACGTGCCGGACGGAAGTCTTGGGCACGACTTTTTCAGCCAGGTGCGCCATGTTGGCCAGGCAGACCAGGGCCTTGGCACCGGAGTCGTTGAATTGGTGTTCCATTTCCCGCGCGGTGTACAGCGGGTTGGTGTTGACCACGATCAAGCCGGCACGGATGGCACCGAATACGGCGACCGGGTATTGCAGGACGTTGGGCAGTTGCACGGCGATTCGATCACCGGGCTGCAAGTCGGTATGCTGTTGCAGGTAAGCGGCGAAGGCGCCGGACAGTTCGTACAGTTCACCGTAGGTGATTGTCTTGCCCAGGTTGCTGAAAGCCGGTTTGTTGGCGAAGCGTTGGCAGGACTGCTTCAGTACCGCCTGAATATTCGGATACTCGTCTGGATTGATTTCTGCAGCAATCCCGGCGGGGTACTTATCCTTCCAAAAGTCTTCGATCATGGAAGCCCACTCCTCAGCGACGCGAATTCATTCATCGCATTTGATGCGATTATTATTTGTTTGTTTTTGGGTGAGTCTGGCGGTTAAAAGCAGGCCAAGAGGTCACAAAGCGCGCCGAGAGTAGCAGCTTTGCCAAGGGCCGCCTAGAGCCAAAAGAGGCCCCTACGGTCATAAACATGACTCAAGAATATCTAATGGTCATTTTTAGAGCAAAGATTCTATAAGCCAAGAAAGGGCTCTGGAATGGGCTTCTACGCATTTAAACTGAATGAATAAAAACCAAATGGGGGAGCGGGCTTGCTCGCGAAAGCGCAGTGTCAGTCACAGGATATGTCGACTGGTATACCGCTTTCGCGAGCAAGCCCGCTCCCACATTTTTTGACCTTATTTCAAATCAGGCTATGTCGCGCAATTCGCGCCGCAGGATCTTGCCCACCGGCGTCATCGGCAACGACTCACGCAGCACAATATGCTTGGGCACCTTGTAGCCGGTGAAGTTGGCCTTGCAGTAGGTCTTCAGCTCTTCAAGGCTCACGCCCTGGGCACGGGCCACCACAAACAGCTTCACCGCCTCGCCGGTACGCTCGTCCGGTACGCCGATCACCGCGCAGCTGGCCACCGCCGGGTGCGCCATCACCACGTCTTCGATCTCGTTGGGGTACACGTTGAACCCCGAGACGATGATCAGATCCTTCTTGCGATCAACGATGCGCACAAAGCCGTCCGGGTCGATCACCGCTATATCGCCGGTCTTGAGCCAGCCTTCGGCGTCCAGGGTCTCGGCGGTCGCCACCGGCTGCTGCCAGTAGCCCTTCATCACTTGCGGGCCCTTGATGCACAGCTCGCCCCGCTCGCCCAGCGGCAGCTCCGCGCCGTTGTCGTCGATGATCTTCATCGCCGTGCCCGGCACCGGAATGCCCACGGTGCCCAGCTTCGATTTGCCGCCATAGGGGTTGGTGCTGGCCACCGGTGAGGTTTCGGTCAAGCCGTAGCCTTCACCAATCGCGCAGCCGGTCAGTTGCTGCCAGCGCTCGGCCGTGGCCTTGACCAGTGCGGTGCCGCCGGAGTTGGTGAGCTTGAGGTGGGAGAAATCCAGGCTCTTGAAGTCCGGGTGGTCCATCAAGGCCACGAACAGGGTGTTGAGCCCCAGCAGCCCGGTGAAGCGCCACTTTTTCAGCTCCTTGATAAAGCCGCCAATGTCCCGGGGATTGGTGATCAGTACGTTGTGGTTGCCCGATACCATCATGCACATGCAATTCGCGGTGAAGGCATAGATGTGGTACAGCGGCAGCGGCGCCACCATCACCTCCTGGCCTTCCTTGATCAGCGGATGGCCGTCGTCCCCCAGTTGCGACATGCACGCCCGCACTTGCTGCATGTTGGCCACCAGGTTGCCGTGGGTAAGCATTGCGCCCTTGGCCAGGCCGGTGGTGCCGCCGGTGTATTGCAGCACCGCGATGTCGTCGAGGGTCACCGGGTGGCGGTTGAGTGCCTGGCCGGCGCCCATGCGCAGGGCGCGCTTGAAGGAGATGGCTTGCGGCAGGTTATAGGCCGGGACCATCTTCTTCACCTTGTCGACCACGGTGTTGATCAGCCAGCCCTTGGCGGCGGGCATGAAGTCGCCCATCTTCGCTTCGATCAGGTATTCGATCTCGGTGTCCTTGCTGACTTCTTCAACCCGCGAGCCAAACAGGTTCAGGTACACCAGCGCACGAATGCCGGCATCCTTGAATTGGTGACGCATTTCCCGCGGGGTGTACAACGGGTTGGTGTTGACCACGATCAGCCCGGCGCGCAGGGCGCCGAACACGGCAATCGGATAATGCAGGACGTTGGGCATCTGCACGGCAATGCGGTCACCCGGCTTGAGGTCGGTGTGCCACTGCAGGTAACCGGCGAACGCGGCGCTGCGCCGATCCAGCTCGGCGTAGGTCAGGGTGATCCCCATGTTGCTGAACGCCGGACGATCGGCAAAGGTCTTGCAGGAACGCTCGAAGACTTCGATCACCGATTTATAGGCTGTGAGGTCGATCTCGTTGGGAACCCCGGCTGCGCGTTTGTCATTCCAGAAATCAGGTTGCATTATTCTTGTCCTCTTACCTGAGTGGTCCGGCCGCTTTTGATGTTGCGATGAAAGCGGAGCTTTGGGGACGTTAGCAGCTATGGTCAATCAGGCAAATACAACAAGATGCGTCATTGATTGTGTGAATCTCCCCGCCAAGGCCAGCGCTGATCCAGCGGCCTGCGGTGAATGAGCTATACACTGCAACGACCCTGAGCAAAGGAAGCGCCATGAACCACACCACTTTCTGGCTGACCGCGAATGACCGCAGTCGGGTGTACGTCAACCAGTGGCTGCCGGACGGGCCGCCCAAGGCGCTGATCATGCTGGCCCACGGCATGGCCGAGCACAGTGGCCGCTATGCCCGCCTGGCCCAGGCGTTGTGCGATGCCGGCTACGGCCTGTACGCCCCCGACCAGCGCGGCCACGGGCGTACCGCCGACGAGGGCACCCTGGGGCTGTTCGCCGAGAGAGACGGCTGGAACAAGGTGGTGGGCGACCTGGCGAGCCTCAACCAGCATATCGGCCAGCAAGCGCCGGGGGTGCCGATCATCCTGCTGGGCCACAGCATGGGCAGCTACATTGCCCAGGCGTACCTGCTGCACCACAGCGCGAGCCTTAACGGGGCGATTCTCAGCGGCTCGAATTTCCAGCCGGTGGCGCTGTACGGCGCGGCCAAGGTGATTGCCCATGTCGAACGCCTGCGCCAGGGGTTGCGCGGGCGCAGTGCGCTGATTGATTTCCTGTCATTTGGATCGTTCAACAAGGCGTTCAAACCCAATCGCACCGCTTTCGACTGGCTCAGCCGTGACCCGGCCGAGGTCGACAAGTACGTCAGCGACCCGCTTTGCGGCTTCCGTTGCACCAACCAGCTGTGGATCGACCTGCTGGGCGGCTTGCAGCAAATCAGCAAAGCGTCCAATCTCGCTCAGATAGACCCGGGGCTGCCCATCCTGATAATGGGCGGTGAATGTGATCCGGTCAGTGAAGGCAAGCGTCTCAAAAGTCTGGCCAATGCGTTGCGTGAAGCCGGCTGCCAGCACCTGGAGCTGAGCATTTACCCACAGGCGCGCCACGAATTATTCAACGAAACCAACCGTGATGCGGTCACAGCCGACGTGCTGACGTGGCTGGCCCAGGCAGCAGTGCTGCGCCGCCCTACTCGCTGCGAATGATTTTTCGTTTAAAATCAATATATTAAGATTTCTGATTAGCCACAGGATGCACCAACTGATGACCCAGGTTACCAACACGCCTTACGAAGCCCTCGAAGTCGGCCAGACCGCCAGCTACAGCAAGACCGTCGAAGAGCGCGATATCCAGTTGTTCGCGGCAATGTCCGGCGACCACAACCCGGTGCATCTGGACGCCGAATTCGCCAAGGCGACCATGTTCAAGGAGCGCATTGCCCACGGCATGTTCAGCGGCGCCCTGATCAGCGCGGCGGTTGCGTGCGAGTTGCCTGGGCCCGGCACGATATACATCGGCCAGCAAATGACCTTCCAGAAGCCGGTCAAAATCGGCGACACCCTGACCGTGCGTCTGGAAATCCTCGAGAAGCTGCCGAAATTCCGCGTGCGCATCGCCACCCGCGTATTCAACCAGCGCGATGAACTGGTGGTAGACGGCGAAGCCGAGATCCTCGCGCCACGCAAGCAGCAGACCGTGACCCTGACCGAACTGCCGGCCATCAGCATCGGTTGAACGAACGCCCATGAAAAAGCCCCGCATCTGCGGGGCTTTTTTATTCAGGCGGGGCTCAAGACTGAGCGCGAGCCTGGTTACGCAGGGCTTTCACCTGGTCGTGGTTGCGTTGCGCGCCGTGGAACTGACGCTCTACCAGGTCACGAATGCCCAGCAGGTTGTGCTTGTTGATCTTCTCGATCGCTTCTTTGTAAGCCTTCAGTGCGTGGTCTTCACCGCGCTCGGCTTCGTTCAGCACGGCTTCTTCGTCTTTACCGGTCACCATCGACTTCACGTCGACCCAACCACGGTGCAAGGCACCGGCGACGCTGCCGGAATCTTCCGGATCGCCACCCAGCGCTCTTACTGCGGTCTGCAGTTCGGCAGCGGCGGTACCGCAATCAACGGAACGTTTGGCAAACAGGGCTTTGAGTTCTGGGTGCTTGATGTCTTCTGCGCAGGTCTTGAAGCCTTCCTGGCCGTCTTTGCTGGTCTCGATCAGGTCGTTGAGTACGGAGATCGATTCTTTGTTGATATCAGTCATTTTTCAATTCCTTCGCGGGTTAAGAAACGTGTATTAGTAATTGCAGCGCCCGTGCCAGCTTTTGAAAAACAATTTATTACTTAAATTTCAATAAGTTAGCTAATAAACAAAAATCTGTATCCGCTTTATTTGCATGATCTGTCATTTGGCCTCCATGCAGAATGCCTGTATTTTCCAAGGCATCGACTCAAACACCTGAAGCCGCAATGAACCCTGAAAAACTTGAACTGCTGATCACCCGCGAAATGCCCTTCGGCAAGTACAAGGGCCGGATCATTGCCGACTTGCCCGGCCCCTACCTGAACTGGTTCGCCCGTGAAGGTTTCCCCCACGGCGAACTGGGCGGGTTGCTGGCCCTGATGCAGGAAATCGACCACAACGGTTTATCCGAACTGCTGGAACCCCTACGCGCCAAGCACGGCAAGCCCGCCCCTCGTCATTAATAGAGCACGCACATGGACAGTACCCGCGACGAACAACACTGGCACGCCATCGCCCAGCGCTACGACCTGGAGCCCGGCCCGATCAACCTCGAAAACGGTTACTTCGGGCGCATGAGCCGCGCGGTACTTGAGCAGTATCAGGACAACGTCGCCTTCATCAACCGCAGCAACTCGATCCATGTGCGCCAGCGTTTCGAGCAGGGCGAAAACGTCGAGATCCGTAACCAGTTGGCGCAGTTGATGGACGCCGATCCTGAAGCCATCGCCCTCACCCGCTGCGCCTCGGATGCGTTGCAGTCGCTGATCCGCAACTACAACCGCTTGCAGCCCGGCGACCAGGTGCTGATCAGCGACCTGGAGTACGACACCGTCAAGGGCGCCATGCGCTGGCTGGCGCAGAATCGCGGCGTAGAAGTGATCGAGATTGCCCACGAACACCCGGCCAGTTTCGACAGCCTGGTGCAGACGTATCGCGATGCGTTCCTGCGCTATCCCCGCCTGAAACTGCTGGCACTGACCTACGTGACCCACCGCACCGGGCTGGTGATGCCGGTGGAGGCGATTGCCGGCGCTGCCAGGGAACATGGAATTGATGTGATCCTCGATGGCGCCCATGCGCTGGGGCAGATCGAGTTCAACCTGGCGCAGTTGGGTATCGCGTTTGCCGGTTTCAACCTGCACAAGTGGATCGGTGCGCCGTTGACCCTGGGCTTTATTTATATCGACCCGCAACGGTTGGCGGACATTGATCCGGACATGGGTGAGTTTCACTATCCGGTGACCGATGTACGTGCCCGCACGCCGTACAGCACGCCGAATTTCCCGGCGTTGATGACCTTGCCGCTGGTGTTCGAAGAGCATCGTTTGCTGGGTGGATCCAGAGCCAAGGGCGCCCGCCTTAATTACCTGCGGGATTTGTGGGTGAGTGAGGTGCGGCAGTTGCCGGGAATTGAAGTGCTGACGCCCGACGATCCACGGCTGTATTGCGCGATCACGTCGTTCAAGTTCACTGACAAGCAGGATCAGCAGGTGATGGCGGAGCGACTGCTCAAGGAATACAACCTCTTCACCACAACCCGCAGCGGGGCGTCGTTCGGCAGTTGTATTCGGGTGACACCAGGCTTTTTGACGTCAGCGGCAGACATTCATGCGCTGATCAAAGCCATCACCGAACTGAGCGCGATATCACTGTAGGAGCGAGCTTGCTCGCGAAGGTCGTTAACGATGACACGGGAAACCTGACACCCAGCGGTGCTCTCGGTTTTTTCGCGAGCAAGCTCGCTCCTACAGTGGGAGTGGGCCATTTTCCGCAGGCAAAAAAAAGCGGTACACCGACCAAGTGCACCGCAAAAATGCCGTAGAACACAGCAACAACGATTCGGTAAATCCAATCAGTCCAGCAGGGCCAGCGCCTCGGCGGTGGTTTCCTGGATGCGTGCCCAGTCGCCGTTCTTGACCCATTCCGGATCAAGCATCCAGCTACCGCCCACGCACATCACATTTTTCAACGCCATGTAGCTCTTGATGTTGGCCGGCCCAACACCGCCAGTCGGGCAGAATTTCACTTCGCCAAACGGGCCGCCCAGGGCCTTGATCGCCGCCACGCCACCGCTGACTTCAGCCGGGAACAGCTTGAAACGGCGATAACCCAGGCCATAACCTTCCATGATCCCGGAGGCATTGCTGATGCCCGGCAACAGCGGAATCGAGCTGTGTACCGAGGCTTCCAGCAGGTCACGGGTAATCCCGGGAGTGACGATAAATTGCGAACCGGCCACTTCGGCCGCTTCCAGCATATGACGATCCAGCACGGTACCGGCACCGGTGCACAGCTCCGGACGCTGCTCACGCAGTACCTGGATGGCCTTGAGGCCGAACTGCGAACGCAGGGTCACTTCCAGTGCGGTCAAACCACCGGCTGCCAGGGCATCGGCCAGCGGCAGGATGTCCTGTTCACGGGCAATGGTGATCACCGGCAGGATCCGCGCCTTGGCGCAGAGGCTGTCGATCAAGGCAACTTTGTCCGCCATGGAAACGGTAGGTTGAGGGCTGTTCATCGCGGCTGATCCTTGGCTCATGGGCACCAGTAAATCTCTAGAGTAGGTTGCAAAAACGCGCGTATCGGCATGGCAGCAACGTCGTCACTGGCCAGCGCGGCGCTCAAGGTGGTCAATTTCGAGCTGCCGGAAATCGACAGCACGGTGTAGTGGGCGGTCGCCAGCAGCGCGCGACTCATGGTCAGGCGCTGGTGCGGCACGGTCGGCGCCAGCATCGGCCAGCAACGACGGCTGCCGTCCGGCTTCAACGCTTCAGCCAGGTTCGGGCTGTTGGGGAACAGCGACGCGGTGTGGCCGTCGTCGCCCATGCCCAGTACCAGCACATCAATCGTCGGCAACTCGGCCAGCAGGCGATCGGCCTGCTCGGCAGCGTCGTCAAGGGTGGCGGCGACGCTGTACAGGCTCAGGAACTTGGCCTTGGCCGCCGGGCCCTGCAGCAAATACTTCTTCAACAGGCCGGCATTGCTGTCGGCATGTTCCACCGGCACCCAGCGCTCGTCGGCCAGGGTGATGGTCACCTTGGACCAGTCCAGGCCTTGCTTGGCGAGGTTCTGGAAGAACGCCACCGGGCTGCGGCCGCCGGACACCACCAGGGTCGCCTCGCCACGGGCACTGATGGCCGCGCGCAGTTGTTCGGCCACGTCATTGGCCAAGCCATCCGCCAGCAGCACCGGGTTGCGGTACTCATGGGCAGTCACGCCCTGAGGCAGTTTCAAATCAGATATCGCCATACCAAGACCTCCCGTCCCGCGTGATCAGTGCAATCGAGCTCATTGGCCCCCAGGACCCCGCCGCGTACGGCTTGGGCGCATCACCGGATTTTTTCCATCCGGCGATCAACTGGTCACACCACTTCCACGCAGCTTCGATTTCATCTTTGCGCACAAACAGGTTCTGGTTGCCACGCATTACTTCCAGCAACAGCCGCTCGTAGGCATCGGGAATCCGTGCGCTGCGATAGGTGTCGGAAAAATTCAGTTGCAGCGGGCCGCTGCGCAGTTGCATGCCCTTGTCCAGGCCCTGCTCCTTGGTCATCACGCGCAAGGAAATCCCTTCGTCCGGTTGCAGGCGGATGATCAGTTTGTTGCTGATCTGCAAGCGCTGCTCCGGGGCGAAGATATAGTGGGACGGTTCCTTGAAGTGGATGACGATCTGCGACAGTTTTTGCGGCATGCGCTTGCCGGTACGCAGGTAGAACGGCACCCCGGCCCAACGCCAGTTACGGATATCGGCACGCAGGGCGACGAAGGTCTCGGTGTCGCTCTGGGTGTTGGAGTTATCTTCTTCCAGGTAACCCGGTACCGGCTTGCCGGCGCTGTAGCCGGCGATGTATTGGCCACGCACCACCTGGGTGGTCAGGCCGTCCGGGCTGATGGGCGCCAGGGCCTTGAGCACCTTGACCTTCTCGTCCCGAATACTGTCGGCAGACAGGTCGGCGGGCGGGTCCATGGCGATCAGGCACAGCAGCTGCAGCAGGTGATTCTGGATCATGTCCCGCAGTTGCCCGGCCTTGTCGAAATAGCCCCAGCGACCTTCGATGCCTACTTGCTCGGCCACGGTGATTTCCACGTGGGAGATGTAGTTCTGGTTCCACTGGGTTTCAAACAGGCTGTTGGCAAAACGCAGGGCGATCAGGTTCTGGACGGTCTCTTTGCCCAGGTAGTGGTCGATGCGGTAGGTGCGGTTTTCCGGGAAGAACTGCGCCACGGCGTCGTTGACCTTGCGCGAGGAATCCAGGTCCGAGCCGATGGGTTTTTCCAGGACCACGCGGGTATTTTCCGCCAGGCCGACCTTGGACAGGTTCTCGCAGATCGCGCCATACACCGCCGCCGGGGTGGCGAAGTAGGCAATCAGGCGTTGTTCAGTGCCGGCGTTCTCTGCCAGGGCGACGTAGTCATCGGCCTTCAGGAAGTCGACGTGCAGGTACGTCAGGCGGGCCAGGAAACGCTGGGCGACGGTTTCGTCCAGTTCCTTGCCAACGTAACCACGCAATTCTTTTTCGATGTGGGCCAGGTGCTGTTGCTCGGAACCGGCCTCACGGGCCAGGGCCAGGATGCGCGTGTCTTCGTGCAGCAGGCCCGCACCATCGAGTTGATAGAGGGCAGGAAATAACTTGCGCAGCGCCAGATCACCCAAGGCGCCAAACAGGGCAAAGGTGCAGGGTTCTACGGTTATCGAAGGCATGATGTTTGTTCTTTTATCAAGTTAAGCTACAAATACCTTTTTTTAAGGCATCACTCAAGGAAAAATGTAGTAATAACCACAACATTTTCCCGAAAAACGTATTCCGAGTGGTGGTGTTCAACTACCCTCAGTAGGATAGGCCACCGCAAAGGGCCGCTCGTCGATTGGTTGACGACCCTTATTTGCATCGTCGCCCTAAGGAAACATGAATGGACCGCGTGCGAAATCTACTGGAACAGATCCAGAAACGCCTCGAAGAACTGAACAAGGCTGAACGTAAAGTCGCCGAGGTCATCCTGCTCAACCCGCAGCAGGCGACCCGCTTCTCTATTGCCGCCCTCGCCCAGGCCGCTTCGGTCAGCGAACCTACAGTGAACCGCTTCTGCCGCTCGTTCGGCGTGAGTGGTTACCCTGAACTTAAATTGCAGCTGGCGCAAAGCCTGGCCAGCGGCGCGGCGTATGTCAGCCGCGCGGTGGAGGCCGATGATAACCCGGAGGCCTACACCCAGAAGATCTTCGGCAGTGCCATCGCGTCCCTCGACAGCGCCTGCCAGGCCCTGGACCCGAACCTGATCAGCAAGGCCGTCGACCTGCTGATCCAGGCTCGGCAGATCCACTTCTTCGGCCTGGGTGCTTCGGCGCCGGTGGCCATGGACGCGCTGCACAAGTTTTTCCGTTTCAACCTGTCGGTCACGGCCCACGCCGATGTGCTGATGCAGCGGATGATCGCCTCGGTGGCCCACACCGGGGAGTTGTTCGTGATCATTTCCTACACCGGGCGTACCCGTGAACTGGTGGAAGTAGCACGTATTGCGCGGGAAAACGGCGCCTCGGTGCTGGGCGTGACCGCCGAAAACTCGCCGCTGGCCAAGGCCAGTACGGTGAGCCTGAATATTCCGTTGCCGGAAGACACCGACATCTACATGCCGATGACCTCGCGGATCATTCAGTTGACGGTGCTGGATGTACTGGCGACGGGCATGACCTTGCGTCGCGGGGTGGATTTCCAGCCGCACTTGCGCAAGATCAAAGAGAGCTTGAACGACAGCCGGTATCCGGTTGGGGATGAATTCAACTAGGCCCGAATCTACTGTGAATGTGCCGGCCTCTTCGCGAGCAAGCCCGCTCCCACATTCGACTGCATTCCAAAAGTGGAACTCGGTCTAATGTGGGAGCGGGCTTGCTCGCGAAAGCGGCATCAGCAACACCGGAACATCCGGATCAAGCCCCCGCCCTGGCCTGCAAACTCAAATGCGCCCGCTCCCCCGGCGCCAGGCTCGCAGCAGCCATCGCCGACTCCACACACACAAACCCCGCAGCCTCGTTGAAGCTCACCCCCAGCAACGGTCGACTCCCCGGGTGCCACACCACCGTGTCGGCACTCTCGCCGGTGTCGATGCACAATTCGCGCTGCCAGGCGTGGTCCTTGAGGTGCAATTCGCCCTCGTGCTGGAACACCCGCTGACACCCACCATCGACACGCAACTCGCCTTCCTGCTGGCACGCCTGACGATTCAGCTGGTCGTAGCCCTGCGCGCCATCGAGCCCAGACAGCGCTATCTCACCAACGTTGCCAATCCGCCAATAGGCGTGCAAAGCATGGCTCAATTGGCACGGCAGCTCGTCCTGGTGCTCGGTGGCCAGGCGCAGCTCCAGGGTTTCCCCCAGGTGTGCATGCAGGTCCACCTGCCAGTCGCATAGCTGCAATTGCCAGTGCAAACGCACGCCGTCGTCGTCGGTGCTGCTGTCCAGCAACTTCCAGTCGATCAGCCGTGCCCAGCCATGGGACGGCCAGGCGTTTTCGCTGGGATGGCGGCCATACCACGGCCAACACACCGGCACGCCGCCACGGATGGCGCCGACCTGCGGCCACTTGGCCGCGCACCACAGCCAGGGTTTCTGGCCCGTGGGCTGAAAGTGCAGCAATTGCGCGCCCTGGCGACTGAACACCGCCTGGCAGAGCGGGTGATCAATCACCAGCACATCGCGCATCTGGAAGCGTTCCCAGGCGAATACCGGCCGCTCGCGCAGGGATTTGAAAAAGCGTTGCAGCGGATGCTCATGCATGTGCCACGGTCCTGAATATCTTTGCAGGCGCTGACTTGCCTGCGATGGCATCGCCTCGGTGTGGCAGATACACCGCGGGGCGCGCATCGCAGGCAAGCCAGCTCCCACACAAAAAAAAGCGGATAGCCATGGCTACCCGCAAAATGCGCACAGAGAGAAGGAGCTTATCGCAACAACGTTAGAACGTAGACTGAATTTTCAGGCCCGCTACCACCGCGTTGTCGACTTGCTTAACACCACCTGGGTTGGCGATGTATTGCAGGTTGGGACGCACGGTCAGCCAGTTGGTGACGTGGATGCCGTAGTTGAGTTCGACGTTGTACTCCGTGTTACGCAGCGGTGCGTAACCCGATTGGTCGTAATCCGTGAAACCGCCGGCCGCGTTGAGCAACTCAGCATTTTTCTTCACGTCACTGTTGGCATGGATACGGGATACACCGATACCCACGTCATCTTTTGTACGTGCGTCGAATGGACCTTTATACACAAGCATCAGCGACTGGTAGTTGTCGACCAGGTTGGTGTCTTTGTCGTGGAAGGTGACGTTGGCCGCAATGTTCAAGCCGCGGGAAGCATCGCCATTGTGGGTGGTGAGTTGCTGTTGCAGAACGCCCCAGTAACCGCTTTTGCTGCTGCGAACGCGGAAGGCTGCGCCGGTGGTGCCAGCATCGTTACCGTTGACGTCTTCACGTACGTCGGTCGCGTCGGCGGTGCTCTTGTAGTAACCCACACGGTATTCGCCCGGCAGGCCATTGACCTTCGGCGACCAGACCAATTCAACCGGCAATACGGTGCCCTTGGTGCCGCTGCCGCTGAGCTTGAAGCCGTTGCCGTGCTCCAGTTGCGACGGGTTCTGGTTGTACGCACCGATTTGCGCATACAGCTCAGGCGTGATGTTGTACTTCACGCGGATAGCCGCCTGGCTGACGGGCCAGTTGTACCAGGTGTTTACATAGTTACCGACCTGCGAGCCACAGAACGACAGGTTCTGGAAGTCGCACGGGAAGGTGTTGAAGTCTTCGCCTTCACCGAAGTAACCGAGTTTCACGTCCAGCTTGTTGTCGAACATCTGGTGCTGAATCCAGAACTGGGTCAGACGCACCATGTGGCCTCGGCCGTCGACTTCCTGAGACGAGCTCAAGGTGCCGGCACGCGGGTCACCAATACGGTCGTTGGAAATGTTTGCGCCATTACGATTGGTCAACTGGATCTTGGCCTGGGTGTTGTCCCAGCCCCACAGCTTTTGCAGGTCCAGTGCCACGCCCAGACCGAACTGGTCAGCGTAACGGGCAGTCTTGTCGTTGTTGTAGCCACCGCTGAGGTTGCCACCGACTTCACCGACGTAATCCGCCTTGATGTCGATACCTTGCTCGATCAGCTTGGTACGCTCGCCGCCCCAATCGCCGGTCATCCACTTGGAATCGGCGCTGAACGCGTCGTCCGCCATCGCATTGGCGGACAGTACCAGGGCGGCTGCTGCTGACAGTTGGCAGATCAGCCGGGTGTTGTTGTGGTGCTTTTTCATCCCTACATCCTCGTCTTTATTGTTATTAACTGTTTTTATCTAACGCGGTTTACTTCTTTGTGAGAGCAGGACTCTCACAAAAGCCCCTACACATCATTTGAAACTTCAGCGTCCCTTGAATTGAGCAACGTTGTCCGCACGATCCTGTGCCGGCAACGAGGTGGCAGTGCCCAGGCGCTCGCCGGTCTTGGCGTCGAACAGCAACACTTTGGCCGGGTCGAACTGCAAGGTCAGGGTCTCGCCCACTTGCGGCGCCACATCGGGCGCCAGGCGGCAGCAGACCTTGGTGTCATTGATTTGCACGAACACCAGGGTGTCCGGACCGGTCGGCTCGGTGACTTGCACCTCGGCCCGAATGGTCGGCGCGCCGGTGGCTTCGGCGGCGGCCAGTACGATCTGCTCCGGGCGCAGGCCCAGGATCACTTCGCGGTCTTCAAGACCGGCATCGTTCATGTTCAACGGCAATTCACAGCGGGCCTGGCCGCTGTCCAGCAGCGCCACCAGGCGGCCGTCCTTGCGTTGCAGGCGCAGTGGAATGAAGTTCATCGGCGGCGAACCGATGAAGCTCGCCACGAACAGGTTGGCCGGGTCGTTGTAGATCTCTTTCGGCGTGCCGAACTGCTGGATGATGCCGTCCTTCATGACCGCCACTTTGTCGCCCAGGGTCATCGCTTCGATCTGATCGTGGGTGACGTAGACGGTGGTGGTTTTCAGACGCTGGTGCATCAGCTTCATTTCGGTACGCATCTCGACCCGCAGCTTGGCGTCGAGGTTGGACAGCGGTTCGTCGAACAGGTAGATCTTCGGGCGACGCGCCAGTGCCCGGCCCATGGCCACGCGTTGTTGCTGTCCACCGGAGAGCTGGCCCGGCTTGCGATTGAGCAGGTGCTCGATCTGCAGCAGCTTGGCCACTCGCGCCACTTCTTCATCGATCGCTGCCTGGGGCATCTTGCGAATCTTCAGGCCGAATTCGATGTTCTCGCGCACGCTCATGGTCGGGTACAGCGCGTAGGACTGGAACACCATAGCGATGTCACGATCCTTGGGGCTCATGCCGCTGACGTCCTGGTCGCCGATCATGATCGCGCCACCGGTGATGTTTTCCAGGCCGGCAATGCAATTCATCAAGGTCGATTTGCCGCAACCCGAAGGGCCGACCAGGATCAGGAACTCACCTTCCTTGATCGACAGTTCGATGTTCTTCAGGGTGTCCGGCAGACCGGTACCGTAGGTCTTGTTTACGTTACGAAGTTCGAGCGTTGCCATGATTACCCCTTGACCGCGCCGGCCGTCAGGCCGCGCACGAAATACTTGCCTGCGACCACATAGACCAGCAGGGTCGGCAGCCCGGCGATCATCGCCGCCGCCATATCAACGTTATATTCCTTGACCCCGGTACTGGTGTTGACCAGGTTGTTCAGCGCCACCGTGATGGGCTGCGAATCACCGCTGGAGAACACCACGCCGAACAGGAAGTCGTTCCAGATCTGCGTGAACTGCCAGATCAGGCACACCATGATGATGGGTGTCGACATCGGCAGGATGATCAGGCGGAAGATCGTGAAGAACCCCGCGCCATCCAGGCGAGCCGCCTTCACCAGTGCATCGGGAATGCTGACGTAGTAGTTACGGAAGAACAGTGTAGTAAACGCCAGTCCGTAGACGATGTGCACGAACACCAGGCCCGTGGTGGTACTGGCCAGGCCCATCTTGCCGAGGGTGAACGAGGCTGGCAGCAGCACGGTCTGGAACGGCAGGAAGCAGCCGAACAGCAACAGGCCGAAGAACAACTGCGAACCACGGAAGCGCCACATCGACAGCACGTAGCCGTTCAACGCACCGATGGCGGTGGAGATCAGTACCGCCGGAACGGTGATCTTGATCGAGTTCCAGAAGTAGCCGTCAACCGTGGCCCAGGCTTTCACCCAGCCGATGCCGGTGATCACGGTGGGCCAGCTCAGCAGGTTGCCGGTGCTGATGTCTTCCGGGGTCTTGAAGCTGGTGAGCAACATGACCACCAACGGCACCAGGTACAGCAGGACAGCGAGAATCAGCACCGCGTAGATCGCGACGCGGCTCAGGCTGATGGCAGGTTTGCCAGCAAGACTAGTCATTGCGCTTGGTCCTTAGCTCGGAGTACAGGTAAGGCACGATGATCGCGAGAATCGCACCGAGCATCAGAATCGCACTGGCCGAACCCATGCCCATCTGGCCGCGGCTGAAGGTGAAGGAGTACATGAACATCGCCGGCAGGTCGGAGGAGTAACCCGGACCACCCGCCGTCATGGCCGCCACCAGGTCGAAGCTCTTGATCGCGATGTGCGCCAGGATCATTACCGCACTGAAGAACACCGGGCGCAGGCTTGGCAGCACCACTTTCCAGTAGATGCGCGGCATGCTCGCGCCGTCGATCTGCGCCGCACGGATGATCGATTGATCAACACCGCGCAGGCCGGCAAGGAACATCGCCATGATGAAGCCGGAGGCTTGCCACACAGCAGCGATCACCAGGCAATACACCACACGGTCCGGGTCGATCAGCCAGTCCAGGCGAAAGCCTTCCCAGCCCCAGTCACGCAGCAGTTTGTCCAGGCCCATGCCTGGGTTGAGCAGCCATTTCCAGGCGGTACCGGTGACGATCATCGAGAGCGCCATCGGGTACAGGTAAATGGTGCGGATAAAACCTTCGCGACGGATTTTCTGGTCGAGGAAAATCGCCAGGGTCACGCCGATCACCAGGGTGATGCCGATGAACATGCCACCGAATACCGCGAGGTTCTTGCTCGCGACCCACCAGCGGTCGTTGTCGAACAAGCGCACGTATTGCGCCAGGCCTACGAACTTGTAGGTCGGCAGGAAAGTCGAGTTAGTGAACGACAGCACGAACGTCCACAGGATGTAGCCATAGAAGCCCACCAGAACGATGAACATGCTCGGCGCCAGCACCAGTTTGGGTAGCCAGCGCTGCAGTGCATCGAACGGCGAGGCTTTGCTGAACACAGCAACAGAACTCATGGGAAAATCCAGTACAGGGAAAAAGGACTACAGGAACATGCCTTGTGGGGGTTAGGGGTCCCCCCACAAGGCCATTCAGTGCTAACCGTTACTTGGCAGACTTGATCGCGGCAGCGAGTTTCTTCGCGGTATCCGCAGGGTCAGCTTTCGGGTCGTTGATGTAGTTGGTCACGACATCAAAGAATGCGCCTTGTACCGCCAGCGTGGTTGCCATGTTGTGCGCCATGCTCGGCTGCAGGCCACCGGTCTGGGCGTCTGCAAGGAAGTCCTTGGCGGCGGTCTGGGCGCAGGAGTCGAAGCCGTATTTGCCCATGTCTTTCAACATGTCGATACGAACCGGGATCGAGCCCTTGTTGATGCTGAAGACCTTCTGGAAGTTTTCGCTCAGCACGACCTTGGCGATGTCCTGCTGGCCGGCAGCAGTGCCCTTGTCTTTCTGCTTGAACGCAGCGAGGGAGTCGATGTTGTAGGTGAACGCCTTGTCGGTGCCCGGGAAGGCTACGCACTCGTAGTCTTTGCCGGCGACTTTCTTGGCGGCGGTCCATTCACTCTTGGCCCAGTCACCCATGATCTGCATGCCGGCCTTGCCATTGATGACCTTGGCGGCTTCCAGGTTCCAGTCCTGGCCCTTGCCGTCGGCGTCCATGTAGGTCGCGACTTTCTTCAGCTCGGTCAGGGACTTGATCATTTCAGGGCCGGTCAGGGCTTTTTCGTCGAGGTCGACCAGGGCTTTCTTGTAACCGTCAGCCCCCATGACCGAGAGCACGACCGCTTCGAAGACGGTGCTGTCCTGCCAAGGCTGGCCACCGTGGGCGAGCGCAATGAAGCCGGCTTTTTTCAGCTTGTCGCCAGCGGCGTAGAATTCTTCGAGGGTGGTAGGCGGTTTTTCGATACCGGCTTTCTTGAACACTTCCGGGTTGATCCACAGCCAGTTCACGCGGTGAATGTTCACCGGCACGGCCACGTAATCACCTTCGTACTTCACGGTATCGGAGACTTTCTTGTCCAGCAGCGAATCCCACTTCTCTTCTTTGGCGGGAACCTTCAGGACGTCGGTGTCGAGCAGCCCGGTGGACGCCCATTCCTGGATGTCGGGGCCTTTGATCTGGGCCATGCCTGGCGGGTTGCCAGCAACGGCGCGGCTTTTCAGTACGGTCATGGCAGTGGAACCGCCACCGCCGGCGACGGCACCGTCTTTCCAGGTGAAACCGTCTTTTTCAACTTGGGCCTTCAGGACATCTACTGCCGCTTTCTCGCCACCCGAGGTCCACCAATGCACAACTTCAACCGTCCCTTTCGAGTCGGCGGCAAAAGCACTGAGGGGAAACAACGAGGCAACGGAAATAGCTACGGCGAGGCGACTGATCGCTTTCATCTGAGTACCTTTTTTCTTGTTGTTATGCATGCAAGTCGGTGCTTGCGCTGCAAACGAGTTTAAACAGGGATTTTTCAGGTGCAGGTAACAAAGGGACGCCAAAATGTCACCACTTGGTGACATAGCGCCCGGTGGCCACGGCACTGGCCATGCTCGGTGACAAGGGTAGCCCCGGCAGCAAGACAGACTGCCAGGCGTGGTAGAGGTCCGGTTTGCCACCCCAGATTTTCGCGCTGGGCTGGTTTTTCGGGCTCAGTTCGTGGTGCCAGCTGCCGTGGGTGCGGTCAATGAAACGGGTTTCACAGAACTCCCAGAAGCGCCGGTACCAGGTTTCGTAATGCAGCTCCCCCGTGCGTTTGAGCAGCGCCTGGGCAGCGGCACTGGCTTCGCAATGGGTCCAGTGCAGGCGCTCGCGCACCACGGGGCGCTGGCTCCAGTCGAGGGTGTAGACAATGCCGGGGGCGCCGTCGACGGCCCAGGCGTATTCACAGGCGCTGGCGAACAGGCCCTTGGCGTCGGTCACTAGCCACTCAGGGGTGACGAGCCCGGCATCCAGGCGCGCAGCCTCAAGGTGCAACACCAGTCGCGCCCATTCGAAGCCGTGGCCGGGGGTGATGCCGTAGGGACGAAAACCATCGGCCGGGTTGTCTTCGTTGTAACCACGCAGGGGTTGCCAATGGCTGTCGAAATGCTCGATCACCATGTCCCGGTTTTGCGCCGCATGGGTATGAATAATCCGCTCGACGATGCGCAGTGCCCGGTCCAGCCAGCGGGTTTCACCGGTGACATCGGCCAGGGCCAGGAAGGCTTCGGTGGCGTGCATGTTGCTGTTGGCGCCGCGATAGGCTTCTACCCCGCTCCAGTCCTGGGCGAAGGACTCGAGCATCGCGCCCTCCTCTTCGTTCCAGAAGTACTGGTCGATGATGTGGATCGCGTCGTTGAGCAAGGTTTGCGCGCCGGGAGCACCGGCCACTACTGCGGAGCTGGCGGCCAGGGCGACAAAAGCGTGCAGGTAGGCGGCCTTGCCGGTGTTGCCGTCGCGGGCGTCGGGCGTGGCGAACCAACCGCCGTGCCGGGCATCGCGCAGCGGGCCGCTGAGGGCCACGACGCCGTGTTCCACCAGGTCGGCATAACCTGGCAGGCCCAGGCCATGGGCCATGGCAAAGCTATGGGTCATGCGGGCGGTGTTCATGGTTTCGGCGACGGCATCGGGCGGCAGGACGCCTTGATCGTCGAGGTTGCCGAAGCCGTCAGGCAGCCTGGAAGCCTTGGCGAATGACAGCAGGCGCTGGCCTTCAGTGGCAAGCCAGGCGTGATGGGCAGGTGCGTTCAGCCAACTACTGGCAGGCAGTGGTTGCGTGGTCATGATTAGCCCTTTTTATTATGTGCGGGATGACGGGAGTCTAAACAAGGGCGGCGCGAGGGCAAGTAACGAAGGAGACGGGAAATGTCACCGATTGGTGACATTGATTGTGCCAGGGCCTGCAGGCGTCATGTGTAGTGACGCCTGCAGCACCTCACATCACTGCTGCCCGAGAGGGGTGATCCGGGCCGGCTGGTTGATCTGCTGCTGCAGGTTCTGCACCTGGCTTTGCAAGGCAGTGACGTTACGCGTGGTCTGGATGCGGAACACGTCGAACTCTTTGGTGGACGGACCGTCGGAAGCCGCGGCGCGGTTGTCCAGTTCGCTCTTGAGGACCACAAGGTCCTGCTCCAGGCGGGCGATGGCGGCCGTGGGGTTGCCCTGTTTTTTCAGGGCTGCGACGTCGGCGGAGAGGTCCTTGAACTCGGCGTCCCGGGACTTGAGGGTAGCCACCGCCTCCGTCAGCGCCTGGACCTGGCCCTGCAATTGCGCGTTGGCACTGGACAGCTGGGTCGTGCTGGCGGTCATCTGCTCCAGGCGCTTGTCCAGGTCAGTTGCCTGGCCGGCCACGCCCATCTGCTGCTTGCCCTGCTCCAGCAACTGGGTCTCCAGCTGCTTGATCTGCAGTTTCAGGGCCTCGCTGCCATTATTCACATTGGCTTCGCTGGCCACCACCTTGCCGGAAATATCCTGCAGGCGCCCCGCCGCTTCCTCGCTGATGCGCGCGAAGCTTTCCTGGGTCGCCACCAGTTGCTGGCCCATCAGGGAAATCTGCTGGAAGCTCCACCAGGCAAGGCCGGCGAAGGCGAACAGCAGCGCACCGACCAATGCCCACAGCGGCCCGGTACTGGCGCTCTTGACCTTGACAACCGGCGCAGGCCGGGAGCGCACGGAGGTAGCCGGCGTGGGCTCGAAATCATCGTCGTCCGAGGTGTCGGCCCGCAGGCTGGGAACGTTGTCGAAGTCGTCGTTAGCATCGTTACGCATGAATCAACCTTAAATCCTTTGAGGTGGCATATGGATAGCCAGGCGTCGGAGTATAAACCCCCGACCTGCCGCACTGATCGACCCGGGTTCGCAAATTCGGTTCCCGGTGTGTTGCCGGTTATTTAAGTCCCACGTCCTGGGCCTTCCACCAACTGCAGAACTCGTCGAGGGCCGCCCACAGGCTGACCTTGGGCTGGTAGTCGAGATAATGCCGTGCGCGGGTGATGTCGAGGGTGAAATCTTTGTTCATCACCTGCATGCCCAGCCGTGACAAAGACGGTTCCGGGCGCCCTGGCCACATGGCACAGAAGGCTTCATTGAGCGCCGCAACGCTGTAAGACAAGCCGTAGGACCGATAACGGGTGACCTGAGGCATGTCCATCTGTCGCATCACGTAGTTCACCACATCCCACACCGGCACCGGGGCACCGTTGCTGATGTTGTAGACCTTGCCCAACGCCGAGCCCGTCGCCAGCAAACTGCTGAGCAGGGCTTCATTGAGGTTGTGCACGCTGGTGAAATCGACCTTGTTCAGGCCATCGCCGACAATCGCCAGGCGGTTCTTGCGCTGCATCTTCAACAGGCGCGGGAAGATGCTCATGTCGCCGGCCCCCGTGACAAAGCGCGGGCGCAGGGCCAGCACTTCGAGGCCAAACTCCTGGGCGCCAAACACCTTTTGCTCCGCCAGGTATTTGGTGGCTGCATAGGGATGCTTGAAACGCTTGGGCACTTGTTCTTCGGTCAAGCCCAGGTGGTCACGGCCGTCGAAGTAGATCGACGGCGAAGACAGGTGCACCAGGCGCCCGACCCGCTGCTTGAGGCAGGCCTCCACCACGTTTTCGGTAACCAGCACATTGCCCTGGTGGAAGTCCTGATAACGCCCCCACAGCCCCACGGCCCCGGCGCAATGCACCACGGCCTCGACGTCGCGGCACAGCTCGCGCACCAGGTCCGGATCATTCAAATCACCCTGGATAAACTCGGCGCCGCGCCGTACCAGGTGCTCCACACCTTCGGCCCGCCGCCCGTTGACCCGCACGTCCAGGCCCTGCTCCAGGGCGAAACGCGCAAAGCGCCCGCCAATGAAGCCGCTTGCGCCGGTGACCAGAATTTTCATGACTTACTCCGCATTCTTTCGTTTTTCATCGCTGTTGCCTTGACGCTGGCCATCACGCCAACGGCACCAACCATTGCCCCGTTGTGTGTGCCAGATGATCCGTCAGCAGGCCCAGCAATTGTCCACCACTGCGCCAATGATGCCAGTACAGCGGCACATCGATCGGCTTATCTGGCAATAACTCCACCAACACGCCCTTTTCCAGCTGGTCGCGCACCTGCAGTTCGGGCACCAGGCCCCAGCCCAATCCGGCTTCCGTCAGGCGAATAAAACCTTCGGACGAGGGGCATAGATGGTGTTCGAAACCACCGTCGACGCCCAGGGACGCCAGGTAGCGATGCTGCAGGAAATCATCCGGGCCGAACACCAGCGCCGGCGTGCGGGCCAGTTGATCGGCCCGCACGCCCTCGGGAAAGTGCCGGGCGACAAACGCCGGGCTGGCCAGCGCCCGATACCGCATCGCGCCGAGCAACAGGCTGCGGGCACCGGCCACCGGGCGTTCGCTGGCGCAAATACAGGCTGCCACTTCGCCGGCGCGCATGCGCTTGAGGCCGACGGTCTGGTCTTCTACCACCAGGTCCAACAGCAAATGCTGCTCGGCGCAGAAGTCGCTCACCGCCTCGGCCCACCACGTGGCCAGGCTGTCGGCATTCAAGGCGATGCGCAGGCGCTCGGGCATGCCCTCTTCATCCAGCGCGGGCACCTGGCTTTGCAGGTCGCGCTCCAGCAATCGTACCTGTTGCACGTGGTTGAGCAGGCGGCGGCCGATCTCGGTGGGCGTCGGCGGCGTGGCACGTACCAGCACCGGCTGGCCGATTCGCGCCTCCAACAGCTTGATGCGCTGGGAAATCGCCGATTGGGAAATTCCCAGTACCTGCGCGCCCCGCTCGAAGCCGGCCTGTTCCACCACCGCCGCCAGGGCGGAAAGCAATTTATAGTCGAACATCAGTTTTCCTAATGAGCGATCAGCAATATTGGTTTTTCTTATACAGCCTTGGACGGGAGAATAGCCAGCATCGCTTCTTCTTATTCAAGGACCTCCACATGGCCGGCGAAACCGCCCTGGCAACCCTGCTGCGCAGCATGAGCCCACAGCTCAATGACGGCGACTACGTGTTCTGCACCCTGGCCGACAGCCGAATCCCCGAAGGTTGCGAGGTGATCGGCAGCTTCCGCGAGCAGGAAGGCCTGACGTTGATCGTCGAGCGCCAGCAGGCCGAGCGCGCCGGACTGGCCTTCGACTATGTGGCTGCGTGGATCACCCTCAATGTGCATTCGGCCCTGGAAGCGGTCGGCCTGACCGCCGCGTTCGCCACGGCCCTGGGCCAGGCCGGGATCAGTTGCAACGTGATTGCCGGCTACTACCACGATCACCTGTTTGTAGGCCGCGCCGATGCCGAGCGCGCCATGACGGTGTTGCGGCAATTGGCGGCGGGCGCGGAGTAAATCCTATGTGGCAAAGCTATATGAACGGCCTGTTGGTGGCCTTTGGTTTGATCATGGCGATCGGCACCCAGAACGCGTTTGTGCTGGCGCAGAGCCTGCGGCGCGAACATCACCTGCCGGTGGCGGCACTGTGCGTGGTGTGCGACGCGATCCTGGTGGCCGCCGGCGTATTCGGCCTGGCCACCGTGCTGGCGCATAACCCGGTATTGCTGGCGATTGCCCGCTGGGGTGGCGCGGCGTTCCTGCTCTGGTACGGTACCCTCGCCCTGCGCCGGGCCTGCTCGAAGCAGAGCCTGGGCGAGGGCGAGAACCTCAAGGTACGCTCGTTGAAGGCGGTGATGCTCAGCGCCCTGGCAGTGACGTTGCTCAACCCCCACGTGTACCTGGACACCGTCTTGTTGATCGGCTCCCTCGGCGCCCAGCAAACCGAACCGGGCGCCTACGTGGCCGGGGCCGCCAGCGCTTCATTCCTGTGGTTCATGACCCTGGCCCTGGGCGCCGCATGGCTGGCACCGTGGCTGGCGCGCCCCGCCACCTGGCGGATTCTGGACCTGCTGGTAGCCGCCATGATGTTCAGCGTGGCCTATCAATTAATCAGCGCAGCGTAGATATTCCAAAACGCTCTGGAACCTCTATCCCACACAGTTGTTGCGTGGTTTTGCCGCACCCCCGGTGCTATGATCCAGCCCCTGCGCCGCAAAGAGTACAAACTCCCCGGCGCTTGTTTGGCCGCCCGTGATCGGCCTTGCGCTCACCGCAACTGACCTGATTAGGAGAATCATCATGGCTTTCGAATTGCCGCCGCTGCCCTACGCACACGATGCCCTGCAGCCGCACATTTCCAAGGAAACCTTGGAATACCACCACGACAAGCACCACAACACCTATGTCGTGAACCTGAACAACCTGGTGCCTGGCACCGAGTTCGAAGGCAAGACCCTGGAAGAAATCGTCAAGTCTTCTTCGGGCGGCATCTTCAACAACGCCGCTCAGGTCTGGAACCACACTTTCTACTGGAACTGCCTGGCGCCAAACGCTGGCGGCCAACCTACCGGCGCACTGGCTGAGGCGATCAACGCTGCCTTCGGTTCGTTCGACAAGTTCAAGGAAGAGTTCACCAAGACTTCCGTCGGCACCTTCGGTTCCGGTTGGGGCTGGCTGGTGAAAAAGGCTGACGGTTCCCTGGCCCTGGCCAGCACCATCGGCGCCGGCAACCCGCTGACCAGCGGCGACACCCCGCTGCTGACCTGCGACGTCTGGGAACACGCTTACTACATCGACTACCGCAACGTGCGTCCAAAGTATGTGGAAGCGTTCTGGAACCTGGTCAACTGGAAGTTCGTGGCTGAGCAGTTCGAAGGCAAGACCTTCACCGCTTAAGTACCGCTTGCAGTAGAAAGAGCCCGGCGATTGCCGGGCTTTTTTGTGGGCGATTACAAATGGAAAAATGCCAGAAAGCCACTGGAACTCATCAAAAGGATTTCGCCACGCAGCATGTAAGAGGAATGTCCCTCTGATTGACTGCAGGAGAACTTGATATGGATCTAGCATCTTTGATCGGCATGGCCCCTCAAGCACTTAACGTGACAGATAAGGGCCTGGACGTCCTGGACAAAAGCTTGGGCATCCTTGATAAGACCGTGGACATAGCTCGACAGGCCTTGGAGCAAATCGATCCTCAGGCGCAAGACCAGCCACAACCGCCGAAAATTTCGTTTACCTGATGGGTGCTGACGCTCGACGGTTTGTTTCGCTGGCCTGAAAAACCCGCGCTCGTCCTGAAAAGACGGTACAAGAAGTCGGCACGTACGATCCGCCGACTTCACTCCATGCCAGGCCTGCCTTTCCATTCCCCCTCCCAACGTCTTACCCCCGGACGCGCTCATCTAAACTGCAAAACCTGCCCTGGCCGCAATGTCCCTTTGACTGCCCTCACGGGATTGCCAATACTCATGGCATATTGAGGCTACCCGCATGGAACAAGGAATAACCCTTTGAAGCTGGAACTCAAAAACAGCTTGTCGGTGAAGTTGCTACGGGTGGTACTGCTTTCGGCATTGGCCGTGGGCGTGGTACTGAGCGCGGCGCAGATCGTCTTTGATGCGTACAAGACGCGCCAGGCCGTGGCCGGTGATGCCCAGCGCATCCTCGACATGTTTCGCGACCCGTCCACCCAGGCCGTCTACAGCCTGGACCGGGAGATGGGCATGCAGGTCATCGAAGGCCTGTTCCAGGATGATGCCGTGCGCATGGCCTCCATCGGCCACCCCAACGAAACCATGCTCGCGGAAAAAACCCGCGACCTGCAACAATCCCCGAGCCGCTGGCTGACCGACCTGATTCTGGGCCAGGAACGCACCTTCACCACGCCGCTGGTGGGGCGCGGGCCTTACAGCGAGTACTACGGTGACCTGAGCATCACCCTCGACACCGCCACCTATGGCAAAGGGTTTCTTGTCAGTTCGGTGATCATTTTCATCTCCGGGGTGCTGCGGGCGCTGGCCATGGGGCTGGTGTTGTACCTGGTCTATCACTGGCTGCTGACCAAGCCGCTGTCGCGCATCATCGAGCACCTGAGTTCGATCAACCCCGACCGTCCCAGCGAGCACAAGATCCCGCAGCTCAAGGGCCACGAGAAAAACGAGCTGGGGCTCTGGATCAACACCGCCAACCAGTTGCTCGAATCCATCGAGCGCAATACGCACTTGCGCCATGAGGCGGAAAACAGCCTGCTGCGCATGGCCCAGTACGACTTCCTGACCGGCCTGCCGAACCGCCAGAAACTGCAGGAGCAACTGGACAAGATCCTGATCGACGCCGGCCGCCGGCAACGTCGGGTCGCGGTGTTGTGCGTGGGGCTGGATGACTTCAAAAGCGTCAACGAGCAGTTCACCTACCAGGCCGGCGACCAGTTGCTGCTGGCCCTGGCCGACCGCCTGCGCGCCCACAGCGGCCGCCTCGGCGCCCTCGCCCGCCTCGGCGGCGACCAGTTCGCCCTGGTGCAGGCCGATATCGAGCAGCCCTACGAAGCCGCCGAATTGGCACAAAGCATCCTCGACGACCTGGAAGCCGAATTCGCCCTCGATCACGAACAGATCCGCCTGCGTGCCACCATCGGCATCACCCTGTTCCCGGAAGACGGCGACAGCACCGAGAAGCTGCTGCAAAAAGCCGAACAGACCATGACCCTGGCCAAGAGCCGCTCGCGCAACCGCTACCAGTTCTATATCGCCAGCGTCGACAGCGAAATGCGCCGCCGCCGCGAGCTGGAAAAGGATCTGCGCGACGCCTTGAGCCGCGAGCAGTTTCACCTGGTGTACCAGCCGCAGATCAGCTATCTCGACCACCGTGTGGTGGGTGTCGAAGCGTTGATCCGCTGGCAGCACCCGGAGCACGGCCTGGTGCCGCCCGACCTGTTTATCCCCCTGGCCGAACAGAACGGCACCATCATTGCCATCGGCGAATGGGTACTGGACCAGGCCTGCCGGCAACTGCGGGAATGGCATGACCTGGGCTTCACCGAGCTGCGCATGGCGGTCAACCTGTCGACCGTACAGTTGCACCACGCCGAGCTGCCACGGGTGGTCAACAACCTGCTGCAAATCTACCGCTTGCCGCCGCGTAGCCTGGAGCTGGAAGTCACCGAGACCGGCCTGATGGAAGACATCAGCACCGCCGCCCAGCACCTGCTGAGCCTGCGCCGCTCCGGGGCACTGATTGCGATTGATGACTTCGGCACCGGCTATTCGTCCCTGAGCTATCTGAAAAGCCTGCCGCTGGACAAGATCAAGATCGACAAGAGCTTCGTCCAGGACCTGCTGGATGACGACGACGATGCGACCATCGTGCGGGCGATCATCCAGCTCGGCAAAAGCCTTGGCATGCAGGTGATCGCCGAGGGTGTGGAGACCGCCGAACAGGAGGCCTACATCATCTCCGAGGGTTGCCACGAGGGTCAGGGCTACCACTACAGCAAACCCTTGCCGGCACGGGAGTTGGTGGCCTACTTGAAACAGGCCCAGCGCAATAACGCCGCCATCCTCTGAAGCGATGCCGGCCATCGGGGCCACGCGCACCGATGGCCGGCAAATCGATACTAAATATTTCCTGCTTATAACGCTTTACACAAAATGCAAATCTTTCGCATTATGTCGCAGTTTTGCGCGCCCCCCGCGTGCCCCATCAACAACCGAAGCAGGATGTTCGCCATGATTCGTATGCCCCTGGCCACCGCCAGCCTTCTCGCCATTGCCATTTCGCTCGCCGGTTGCGGTGAAGGCAAAGACAAGGCCGCCGCGCCTCAAGCCCCGGCCGCCGCCAGCACCACCGCCCCGGCGGCTGCCCCGGCAGGCCAGGTAGACGAGGCCGCCGCCAAGGCCGTGGTCGCGCATTACGCTGACATGGTGTTCGCGGTGTACAGCGATGCCGAGTCCACCGCGAAAACCCTGCAAACCGCGATCGACACTTTCCTTGCCAACCCGAACGACGACACCCTGAAAGCGGCCCGTACCGCCTGGATCGCCTCGCGCGTGCCGTACCTGCAGAGTGAAGTGTTCCGCTTCGGCAACACCATCATTGACGACTGGGAAGGCCAGGTGAACGCCTGGCCCCTGGACGAAGGCCTGATCGACTACGTCGACAAGACCTACGAACACGCCCTGGGCAACCCTGGCGCCACCGCCAACATCATCGCCAACAACGAGATCCAGGTCGGCGAAGACAAGGTCGATGTCAAAGACATCACCCCGGAAAAACTCGCCAGCCTGAATGAGCTGGGCGGTTCCGAAGCCAACGTAGCCACCGGCTACCACGCAATTGAATTCCTGCTCTGGGGCCAGGACCTGAACGGCACCGGCCCGGGCGCCGGCAACCGTCCAGCGTCGGACTACATGACCGGTGATGGCGCCACTGGCGGCCACAACGAGCGCCGCCGCACCTACCTGCGCGCCGTGACTCAACTGCTGGTCAGCGACCTGGAAGAAATGGTCGGCAACTGGAAGCCCAACGTCGAAGACAACTACCGCGCCACGCTGGAAGCAGAACCTGCGACCGATGGCCTGCGCAAGATGCTGTTCGGCATGGGTAGCCTGTCCCTGGGCGAGCTGGCCGGTGAGCGCATGAAGGTTTCCCTGGAAGCCAACTCGCCGGAAGACGAACAGGACTGCTTCAGCGACAACACCCACAACTCGCACTTCTACGACGCCAAGGGTATTCGTAACGTTTACCTGGGTGAGTACACCCGCACCGACGGTACCAAGATGACCGGCGCCAGCCTGTCCTCCCTGGTGGCCAAGGCCGACCCGGCGGCCGATGAAGCGTTGAAGGCTGACCTGGCCTCCACCGAAGCGAAGATCCAGGTGATGGTGGACCACGCCAACAACGGCGAACACTACGACCAGTTGATTGCTGCCGGTAACGACAAAGGCAACCAGATCGTACGTGACGCCATCGCCGCATTGGTGAAGCAGACCGGTTCGATCGAACAGGCTGCTGGCAAGCTGGGCATCAGTGACTTGAACCCGGATAACGCTGATCACGAGTTCTGATCAGTGCCGCGTTGAATGAGGCGACCTTCGGGTCGCCTTTTTTATACCTGCCCTCCAAGCTCCATCAACCAGCACAAATCTCCTGTGGGAGCGGGCTTGCTCGCGAAAGCGGTGGGTCAGCCAATGCATCCGTTGACTGATACACCGCTTTCACGAGCAAGCCCGCTCCCACACTTGATCTGCCACGTCTCCAACGCCCCCCGGTTTACTTGCCCTGCACCGCAGGTAGAATGGCGCCTTTCCTGTCACCCCGAGCGGACCTCATGGCGTTGCCGACCTTACGGATAATCGGTTTCATTATCGGCATCTTCCTGATCACCCTGGCGATCGCCATGGTCATCCCCATGGCGACCCTGGTGTTTTTTGAACGCACCAGCGACCTGCCGTCGTTCCTCTGGGCCAGCCTGATTACCTTTATCGCGGGCCTGGCGCTGGTCATCCCCGGCCGCCCGGAACACGTGCACCTGCGCCCGCGGGACATGTACCTGCTGACCGTCTCCAGCTGGCTGGTGGTGTGCATCTTCGCCGCACTGCCGTTCCTGCTGACCCAACACATCAGCTACACCGACTCGTTCTTCGAAAGCATGTCGGGCATCACCGCCACCGGTTCCACGGTGCTCAGCGGCCTGGACACCATGTCCCCGGGCATCCTCATCTGGCGCTCGCTGCTGCACTGGCTCGGCGGTATCGGCTTTATCGGCATGGCGGTGGCGATCCTGCCGCTGCTGCGCATCGGTGGCATGCGCCTGTTCCAGACCGAATCCTCCGACCGCTCGGAAAAGGTCATGCCCCGCTCACACATGGTGGCGCGCCTGATCGTGGCGGCGTACGTGGGCATCACCATCCTCGGCAGCCTGGCGTTCTGGTGGGCCGGGATGGGGCTGTTCGATGCGATCAACCATGCGATGTCGGCGATTTCTACCGGCGGGTTTTCCACTTCCGACGAATCCCTGGCCCACTGGAAACAGCCGGCGGTGCACTGGGTGGCCGTGGTGGTGATGATCATGGGCAGCCTGCCGTTCACCCTGTATGTGGCCACGATGCGTGGCAACCGCCGGGCGCTGATCAAGGATCAGCAGGTGCAAGGCTTGCTCGGGTTGCTGGTGGTGACCTGGCTGGTGCTCGGCACCTGGTATTGGTGGACCACCGACCTGCCTTGGCTGGACGCGCTGCGCCACGTGGCGGTGAACGTCACCTCTGTGGTGACCACCACCGGTTTCGCACTCGGGGACTACAGCATCTGGGGCAATTTCTCGCTGATGCTGTTCTTCTACCTGGGCTTTGTGGGCGGTTGCTCCGGCTCCACGGCTGGCGGGATCAAGATCTTCCGTTTCCAGGTCGCCTACATCCTGCTCAAGGCCAACTTGAACCAGTTGATTCACCCGCGAGCGGTGATCAAGCAGAAGTACAACGGCCATCGCCTCGATGAAGAAATCGTGCGGTCGATCCTGACCTTCTCGTTTTTCTTCGCCATCACCATCTGCGCCATCGCCCTGGCCCTGTCGTTGCTGGGCCTGGACTGGATGACCGCGTTGACCGGCGCCGCCAGTACCGTGTCCGGCGTGGGCCCGGGCCTGGGGGAAACCATCGGCCCGGCCGGTAACTTCTCCACCCTGCCGGACGCTGCCAAGTGGATCCTGTCATTCGGCATGCTGCTGGGCCGACTGGAGATCATTACGGTGTTTGTGCTGTGCATTCCGGCGTTTTGGCGTCACTGACAGGCAGCTCATGCAACCGCGCCCGGTACTCGCCGGGCGTGGCATCGAACCAGCGGCGGAACGCACGAAAGAAGTTGCTCGGGTCGGCAAACCCCAACAGGTAGGCAATTTCCAGCAGGGTCATGCTCGGCTGCGCCAGGTATTGCTCGGCCAGTTCGCGGCGGGTGTCGTCGAGCAAGGTCTGGAAACTCGTGCCCTCCTCCTGCAAGCGGCGCTGCAAGGTGCGCTGGGACAGGTGCAACGTCTGCGCAACCACTTCACGCTTGGGCTCGCCCTGGGGCAGCAATCGGCATAGCACCTGCCGCGCCTTGTGGGTCACCCGGCTCTCGGAAAACCGCGCCAGGTACTCCCCGGCAAAACGATCGTGCAACAACGCCATCGCCTCGTTCGCCGTGGGCAACGGCGCCTCCATATCGGCCCGTTCGAAGATCAGCGCGTCATAGGGCGCGTTGAACACCAGCGGTGCATGGAAGGCTTGTTTGTAGGGCGCCAGGTCCGCTGGCTGATCGCCCTGCACCAGCACCTTGCGCGGTTGCAACGTGCGCCCGGTCAGCCAGCCGCATAACGCCAGGGCACTGGCCAGGGACGCTTCGGCACTTTGCCGGGTAGGCGGCAGGTGGTCGCCGTGCACCGTCAGAATCAGCGCATAACCTTCGGGCAACAGGCGGAAACTCAGGTCGGCACTTTCAGCAATGATTCGCTGGTAACGCACCAGCCGCATAAAACCTTCGGCCAGGGTATTGCTGGACATCAAGGCGTAGCCGGCCACATGAAACGACGCCGGGCGCACCACCTTGCCCATGTTCAAGCCAATCGCCGGGTTGCCCGACAGCTCGACCGCGCGCTGCCAGAGCCGGGTCATGGAGTCCTGGGGGAAGCGTGCATCCGGGTCATTCAGCGCGGCGTAATCCAGGCCAAGCTGCTTGAACAAGGCACGGCAATCCAGGCCGTCCATTTCCAGCGCCTTGACTATCCCCATCGCCCAGCTTGCAGAAGTCGTTCGTTCGCTCATGGCGTTTTCTTAACAAGGAAGGCTGAAACGACAGCCAGGAATCCGAAGGATACTAAAGTGGCATCTATTGTCACTGGCTGTTACCACTGATGACTCTAGACTCAAATAAGCTCCCCGCCGAACATCTGTCGGGCAGAACAATAACCAGAGGGCCGACCACTGTGGAAAATGCCAGGCAATTCAACAGCTTCGCCGATTTCTACCCGTATTACCTGAGCGAACACGGCAACAGTACGTGCCGTCGCCTGCACTTTATCGGCACCAGCCTCGTTATCTTCATTCTCGCGTTGGCGATCGGCAAAGGTGCGTGGTGGCTGCTGCTGGCGCTGCCGGTGGCCGGCTACAGCTTTGCCTGGATCGGCCATTTCTTCTTTGAAAAGAATCGCCCGGCGACCTTCCAGCATCCGCTGTACAGCCTGTTGGGGGATTTCGTGATGTACCGCGACATGATTCTGGGCAAGGTGCCGTTCTAGCCCCACGCTTGAAGAACAATAAGAGAGGCTTTGATGAACCAGCAGGCCCGCTTCACCCATATGCAGGATGGTACCCAGGAAGACTGGGCGATCATCGCCAAGGATTTCAGTGCTTACGCCCGGCAATTGCCAAGCCGGATCCTGGCGCATCTACGGCTGCTGGAGGGCGACTTCGGCGGCTTCCCGGTGGACCGCCTGACCCACTCGCTGCAAACCGCCAGCCGCGCCTGGCACGATGGCCGGGATGAAGAGTACGTGGTGTGCGCCCTGCTCCACGACATCGGCGACACCCTCGGTTCCTACAACCACCCGGACATCGCCGCCGCGATCCTCAAGCCGTTCGTAAGCGCCGAGAATCTGTGGATGGTGGAGAAGCACGGGATCTTCCAGGGCTACTACTTCTTCCACCACCTGGGGATGGACCGCCACCTGCGCGAGCAATTTGGCGACCACCCGCAGTACCGGCAAACCATCGAGTTCTGCGCGCAGTACGACGCGGCGGCGTTCGACCCGGCCTACGACACCCTGCCGCTGAGCTTCTTCGAGCCGATGCTGGCGCGGGTGTTTGCCCAGCCGAAGAACTCGCTCTACAAGGCGGCGATGGAACGCCAGGGTTAAACCGGCAGCAATGTGCCGCCGTGACCGGTTTGGGTGGCTGGCTCCGGATCTTTGACGATCTCCCGGGCCACCATCAGGATCACGATGGCCGCAATGATGTCGAAAATCGCCAGCACCACAAACAGCGGGCTGTAGCCGACCTTGGTCACCAGCACGCCGAACACCGCAGTAAATGCCGCAGCCCCGATAAACCCGCACATCTGCCCGCCACCGGTGGCGGTGGCCACGTCATTCTTGCCGAATGAGTCCGAGGCGATGGAAAACAGTGCACCCGACAAGGTCTGGTGGGCGAAACCGCCGACACACAGCAGGGCAATCGCGGTGTAGGCACTGTCCACCAGGCCGATGCACGCCGGGCCGATCATGCACAGGCAACCGAACAGCATCACCAGCTTGCGCGAGGTGAACAGCGAGACCTTGAAGTAGCGGTGGAACAACGGGCTCAGGTAGCCACCCAGCACACAGCCAATGTCGGCGGCCAGGAACGGCAGCCAGGCAAACAGCGCCATTTCCTTGATGTTCATGTGCCGCTCGGTCATCAGGTACAGCGGAATCCAGGCATTGAACGTCTGCCAGGCCGGCTCCGAGAGCATCCGCGCCGAGGCGATGGCGAAAAAGTTGCGGCTCTTGAGGATGCGCTTCCAGCTGGCTTTCTTCTGCACGCCTTCCTTGAGATGGGTTTCCTGGCCGGCCTCGATGTACTCACGCTCGGCCTGGGCCAGCAGGCGCTGGTCACGCGGGTGCTTGTACAGCAGCAGCCACAGCCCGCTCCACACCAGGCCGATGCCGCCAACGATCAGGAATGCCAACTGCCAGCCGCTGTGCAAAATCGCCCAGACCACCAGTGGCGGCGCCAGCAACGCACCAAACGACGAACCAAAGTTGAACCAGCCGATGGCGACGGAGCGCTCCTTGGCCGGGAACCACTCGGTAATCGCCTTGACGCCGCCGGGGAAGCCCGCCGACTCCGTCAGCCCCAGTGCGCCACGGGCCACTGCCAGGCTCTGCCAACCGGTGGCGAATGCCGCCAGGGCACAGACTACCGACCAGGAGATGGCGAAGATGGCAAAGCCCATCTTGGTACCGATCGCATCGATCACATAACCGGCGATCGGCTGCATCAAGGCGTAACACACCTGCCAGGCAACAACGATGTGGGAATACTGCTCAGTGGAGATGCTCAGGTCGGTCATCAGCGTGGGGGCTGCGACTGAGAGCGTGTTGCGGGCCAGGTAGTTAATAATCAGGCCGACCGTCATCAGCCCGACCATCCACCAACGGATGCCTTTGATTTTCATCGCTTCACCTTAATTATTTTTAGATTTGAGGCGTACGTTCTGCGACCGAGCGCATCCGTATTACGGGCGCTATAAAACTGTAACGTCATATGTCGTCATACAACTGTTAGCGTTATATTCAGTCCGCAGTACGATGTCAATCCGTGAAGGGTGATGTTGTACGATGACAATCGACACCCCTGTGGCGCCACGTCACTTGCGCGGCGGGATGAAGACGCGTTCATTTTCTGAGATAAAATCTTTCTGTCATTTACAGTGCTGTATCCTGCACAGGCTTTTTGAACGCGCGGAATCACCTGCGATTGATAAAACAGATCTTGCGAGGAGCGACGACGATGCACGAAATCCCTAATCTCCCCTTCCCAAGCCTGCACGAAACTGAGCAGCCAACCCCGCAACAGGCCGGTGCCACCAAGCCCGAGCCCAAAGAGGCAAAACCGGTCGACCGCAAGAGCGAAGACTGAGAGCCGTACCCAGACCGTGTGGAAAGCGTGACATTGCGCGCTTTCCACACCGCCTGAACACCGTGAGCCCCGCCATGACCGACACCACCCCCGATACCGCCCTGCTCGACACTGCCTTGCACATGGTCGACGTATGGAACCGCCTCACCCCGGAAAAACAGGCCCTCCTGCTCAAGCGCTTCGGCACCCAGGAAAACGCCCTCGCCGCGTTGGTAACCACGCAACTGCTCAACCCCGCCGATCGCTAAAAGTTTGCTTTGCTGCCCCCGCACGCGCCCAGCATCGGTATCATAAGCAGCCTATCTTTTCCTGCTGCGACAGTGGACCTCTCCCCATGCCAGATACCCAGCGCCCCATGGCGGTCACGCTGCAAGTCGTTTCCATCGTTTTGTTCACCTTCATCGGCTACCTGAATATCGGCGTTCCCCTGGCCGTGTTGCCTGGCTATGTGCACAGCGACCTGGGCTTTGGCGCCGTGATCGCGGGCCTTGTGATCAGCGTGCAATACCTGGCCACTCTGCTGAGCCGGCCCTACGCGGGACGCATCATCGATAACCGCGGCAGCAAGCGCGCCGTCATGTACGGCCTGGCCGGTTGCGGGTTGAGCGGCGTGTTCATGTTGCTCTCGGCGTGGCTGTCACACCTGCCGGCGCTGAGCCTCACCAGCCTGCTGATTGGCCGCCTGGTGCTGGGCAGCGCTGAAAGCCTGGTGGGCTCGGGTTCCATCGGCTGGGGCATTGGCCGGGTGGGTGCGGCGAATACCGCCAAGGTCATCTCCTGGAACGGCATCGCCAGCTACGGCGCCCTGGCCATCGGCGCACCGCTGGGGGTGTTGCTGGTCAGTCATTTCGGGCTGTGGAGCATGGGCGTCAGCATCATCCTGCTGGCGGTGCTGGGCCTGCTGCTGGCCTGGCCGAAAGTCGCCGCGCCGATCGTGGTGGGCGAGCGCCTGCCGTTCATGCATGTGCTGGGGCGCGTGTTGCCTCACGGCTGCGGGCTGGCGCTGGGCTCGATCGGGTTTGGCACCATCGCCACCTTCATCACCTTGTATTACGCGACCCAGCATTGGGATAACGCGGTGCTGTGCCTGAGCCTGTTCGGTGCCAGCTTTATCGGGGCGCGGTTGTTGTTCGGCAATTTGATCAACCGCATTGGCGGGTTTCACGTAGCGATTGCCTGTTTGTCGGTGGAGACGCTGGGGCTGCTGCTGCTGTGGCTGGCGCCGGATCCTCATTTGGCGTTGGCGGGTGCGGCGTTGAGCGGGTTTGGCTTTTCCCTGGTGTTTCCGGCCTTGGGTGTGGAGGCGGTCAACCTGGTGCCCGCCTCGAGCCGGGGTGCGGCGGTGGGGGCGTATTCGCTGTTTATCGATTTGTCGTTGGGGATCACCGGGCCGTTGGCCGGGGCGATTGCGGCGGGGTTCGGGTTTGCCTCGATCTTCCTGTTTGCGGCGATCGCGGCGTTTGGCGGGTTGCTGTTGAGCCTGTATTTGTACCGGCAGGCGCCGAAGTATCGCGAAGAACGTCAGGCGAGTTAGAAGTCCACCTTGCCGCGGCCGGCCTTGATGCTGCCGCGTTTGGTCTTGGATTCGAGGCGGCGCTTCTTTGAGCCCAGGGTGGGTTTGGTGGGGCGGCGTTTCTTTTCGACCTTGGTGGCGCTGAGGATCAGTTCCACCAGGCGCTCGAGGGCGTCGGCGCGGTTTTGTTCCTGGGTGCGGTATTGCTGGGCCTTGAGGATCAGTACGCCTTCGCTGGTGATGCGGGTGTCGCGCAGGGCCAGCAGGCGTTCCTTGTAGAAGTCAGGCAGGGACGAGGCCGGGATGTCGAAACGCAGGTGCACGGCGCTGGAGACCTTGTTGACGTTTTGACCGCCAGCGCCCTGGGCGCGGATGGCTGTCAGCTCGATCTCGGCGTCGGGGAGGTGCACGTTGTTGGATATCACCAGCATTTTTTGATCGGGCCTTGGGGTGGAGGGGTAAGGATACGCCAATGTGTTGGGCTGCTGGGGGCTGGGGGCTGGGTACATATCCGTTATTTGGGTGAT
>NZ_JACAQC010000020.1:0-107356 GCF_013385345.1 Pseudomonas sp. I8001 | reverse complement strand
TACCGCAGCAACGGATATGTACTCGATCAACCAACCAACCAACCAACCCAAAACCCAAGCCCAAATAAAAGGCCTCGAACTAGCGAGGCCTTTTATTTGGGCTTCAATCTCTTCAACTCTGTGGCCTCATCCCTTGGGACATCCCAAACATGAACAACAACAACTCATGATCAGGCTTGGCCGCGACACCGACCTTGGCGATCCGCGGCATCGGGCATTGCTGCCCGACACCCTGCACCGCACTGAGAACTTGTGTCCGGGGCTGCTCCCAGGCAGCCAGGGCGAGGGCAGCTATGCCCAACGCCCCCAACAGAAACAAACCTCGTGCAATTTCTAGCTTCATTACGTTAAACCCTTGATAGCGCTGCCAAACGCCGTCTCGTAAAAGTAGCTCAGTTTTTGCCAGTCCGTAGCATTCCACGACGAATGGCGGCGCAACTGCAACATGTCATGCCGGGCCGCCCGCAAAGCGGTCAAGCGCTGCCGGCACTTCTCGAAATCCAGCAACGCCACCTCAACCTTCGCCGCGTCACCCTCACCCGTCACCCGCACAAAGATATGCTTGATATACAGGCAACCATGCTGCCAACGCCCCTTGTGCATCCGCGCCAACGTACCCGCGAGTTCCTTGAGCAAACGCTCATGCACCAACTCGCCATACTGCTCACGACCACCGGCGGCGTACCAGTTTTCAATCTCGTCGAAACCGTCCAGCGACGCCGTCACCAACAACGCCTTCCATTGGTGCTCAGGATCGCGACGGGCCTCGCAGAACACCAACTCCGGTACGCGTACATCCAGCAAGCGCAGGCCCTTCAGGGCGTCACGCTCACGCAACACAGTGGGGCGCCCAAACGGATGGAGCCAACTACGGTAGATATGACCGGTCTGGCGCTTGCTGTAGAGCAAACGCCCATTGGTGCCCGTTACCCGTTGCACACCACTTTCACCGCCACGACGACGATTGGGCTCTTCGACCCACTCGCCCTGCTGGCGCCAGAAATAATCAAATCGCTCTTCGGGAGCTACTTCACTACCTGGTAAACACTCGACAGCCATCCTGTTACCTCTTGCGCAATACATACACTCGCCACATGGCGTAGAGCGGTATGAAGTCCAGGGATTCCTGAACACGGAAACCGGCCTGCTCAAACTCTGCCTCAACAGTAGCAGCCGGTAACACAAACCGATTTTGGTAACCTTCCTGCTCACCCTTGTTGCGACGGCGCACTTCGGCACGCTTGCGTTTCCACGCCTTGAAGTTGCCGTCCACCCACAGCGAGATAATCACGCTGTCACGGGTAACACGCTGAAATTCGCGCAGTATTGCCAGCCTGTGCTCGGGGTCACCAATGTGGTGCATCAAGCGCATGCAGAAAATACTGTCGACCGCATTATCTGGCAAATCGATATCAAAGGCAGACGTTTGCAAGGGGCGTACCCGTTTCACCACATCCGCCGGCTGGGCGACGGTGGCAATCTTCAACATCGACGCGGAGTTGTCGGCGCCGATGATCACGCGGTTGGGCTTTTCTGCCAGCAACGGCCAGAAACGCCCGGCACCACATGGCAAATCCAGCACCAGGCCAGGCTCACCGGCCATGGCCAGCGCACCACGGGCCAATTGCTCGTCGCGTTTGTGGGACAACCGGCGAGCCAGATTGTCCTGATGTTTGAGTAAATAATTCTGCGCGTGCTGATCGTCGTACTTTTCGGAAAATTCGAGCTTGATCGGGGTAGGCATCACCGGGTCTCCAGTTACTGATGCCTACAACCTTAAAAAGAATCCTGTGATCAACAGGTCAACACGTTGTGAAAAACTTGTCCTGTCGAATCGTATACATTACAAAACTTTGCAGACACAAGTCGTGGCATGATGCCATCTTCGGCGAAAATCAGGAAGTCTGCCGCAGCTTAGCGGCAGGGCAGGCATCAGGCTTTGACCTGACTCAATTCGACGTGAAAGCGGCAGCCGTTGGGCTCCATGGTGCTGAGGCTGACGCTCCAACCCTGGTTCTCGCAGATGCGCTGAACCAAGGACAAACCCAGGCCGAGGCCTTCACCGCGCTTTTCACTGCCACGCACAAACGGTTCGAACATCGCTTCGCGCTTGTCCTCGGGAATGCCCACGCCAGTGTCTTCCACCACAAAACCGCTCGGTTCCAGGGTAAGGCGGATCAAGCCATGCTCGGTGTAGTGCAGGGCATTACGCAACAGGTTGCCCATGACCGCGTGCAGGAAGGTCGCGTTGTAGCGGGTATCCAGTGGATTGCCCGGTTGATAGATCAGCTCAAGGCCTTTGCGCTCGATCGGCTCACGCCAGATCCCCAGCAGGTCCTCGGCCACCTGGGCCAGATTGGCCTGGGGCGACATGCCGGCCTCCTCGCGCTGGGCACGGGCCAGCATCAGGAAGGTCTGCACCAGTTCGCGCATTTCTTCACAGGCCCGCGCAATGCGCTCGACCTGCTTGCGGCCGCGCTGGTCAATCGCGGGGTTCTCCAGCAACAGTTCGCAGGAACTGGCGAGCACCATCAGCGGGGTGCGCAATTCGTGGCTCACGTCACTGGTAAACAGTTGCTCCCGGGACAATGCCTGGCGCAAACGGCCCAGGGTGGCGTCGAAGGCCACGGCCAATTCGCCGACTTCATCCGCGGCGTAATCCGGCGCCAGCGGTGGTGCCAGGCCGAGTAACTGGTCGCGGTGCCGCACCTGGCGGGCCAGACGCACCACCGGCGCCATTACCTTGCGCGCCAGCACCCAGCCGAGGAATACCGCCAACGCCAGGCTGAGTACAAACCCCACCAGCACCACGGCAAACAGCACGCGCTCGCGCTCTTCGAAATCGCTCTGGTCTTGCAGCAGGACATAACGGCGGCCGTCGACCACCTCGACCATGGCATGGTAGGACAGTGCCTCCCGAAACACCTCGTGAAAACCAGGCTCCAGGTGGCGCAAGTCCTTGGGCAGTTCGAAATCGCCGGGGCCGCCGCTGAAGTAGAACAACTGGTCGGGCTCGGGGCGATGGCTCCAGTCCTCGACGCTGTCCATCAGCAACAGGCGTTGCAAGTCACCGCCCAGGCCTGCCGAAATGAGTTTTTCTTCCACCAGGTGCACCGTTGCGACGATGCCCATGGCGAAGGCCCCCGCCACCAACGCGCTCATCAAGGCGAAGGCGATGATGATCCGTTGGGCAAGGCTTTGCTTAAACTCCATCACGACCCTCGGCCAGGCGATAACCCACACCGTGCACCGTTTGCAGCAACGGCTTGGCGAAGGGTTTATCAATCACCTGACGCAGTTGATGGACATGGCTGCGCAGGCTGTCGCTGTCCGGGCAGTCATCGCCCCACAGGGCTTCTTCGAGAATCTCACGGCGCAATACATGCGGGCTTTTCTGCATCAGCACCGCCAACAGCTTCAGGCCGACCGGGTTGAGCTTGAGCAGGCGCCCTTCGCGGGTGACTTCCAGGGTATCGAGGTCGTAGTTCAGGTCACCCACCTGCAAGGCACGGCGCCCGCCGCCGTGGGCACGACGCAGCACTGCTTCGATACGCGCGGCCAGCTCCGACAGCGCAAACGGCTTGAGCAGGTAGTCATCGGCGCCGGACTTGAAGCCCTGCAGCCGGTCATCCAGCTGGTCGCGGGCGGTGAGCATGATCACCGGCGTGTCGCGGCGCGCGTCTTCACGCAGGCGTTTGCACAGGGTGTAGCCATCAATGCCAGGCAGCATGATGTCGAGCACGATCAGGTCGTAATGTTCGGTGGCAGCCAGGTGCAGGCCCGACAAACCGTCCTGCGCACAGTCTACGGTGTAGCCCTTCAGCCCCAGGTAATCGGCCAGGTTGGCCAGAATATCGCGGTTGTCTTCAACCAATAAAATTCGCATGGGCAGTGTCTCCGTACGCGGTAACGGCCGTGTTGGCTCGCGCAGCTTAAGGCCAAGTATGGCTCACGGCTAGGCCTGAAGGCCGCGCCGATTACTGTTTTCAACCGATTGGGGAACTTAACGAGTTTTTCACTATAGGTTCACAAGCTGACTACAGTGTCAGCGCGAAGATCGCGCCCATCGAAAATAAGGAACGTTGACATGGGTTTTCCAAAAACGGCGCCAATGCGCTATTTGCTGTTGGTGACCGGTGCCTGGCTGGTGGTTTTTCTACTGACCCGCAGCGTGCTGCTGGTAACCCATCTGGATGAGGTGAGCGGTAACCTGCTGCCGGTATTCGGCGTGGGCCTGCTCTATGACCTCGGCTTCCTCGCCTATGCCGCCCTGCCCCTGGGCCTGTATTTGCTGCTGTGCCCACCGGGGTTGTGGCGCCGTCGCGGCCATCGCTGGTTCCTGCAGGCGGTACTCACCGTCAGCCTGTTCGCCATGCTCTTCACCAGCGTGGCCGAATGGCTGTTCTGGGACGAGTTCGGCGTGCGCTTCAACTTCATTGCCGTGGATTACCTGGTCTACTCCAAGGAAGTGCTGAACAACCTGCTGGAGTCGTATCCGATCGGCAAGCTGCTGAGTCTGCTGGCCGTGATGGCGATCGTCTTGAGCGTGGTCTTGCGTAAACCGTTCAACGCGGCCATGGACGCGCCGTTGCCTGCGATGCGCAAGCGTCTGCTCAGTGCCCTTGGCCTGTTGCTGGTGGCCGGCCTGAGCCTGCAACTGATCAACCAGGACAGCCCGCGCAGCCAGGGCGGTAACGCCTACAACAACGAATTGGCCAGCAACGGCCCCTATCAGTTCTTCGCCGCTTTCCGTAACAACGAACTGGACTACACCCAGTTCTACAAGAGCCTGCCGGCGGATGTAGTCGCCAAGCAGTTGCGCGCCGAACTCAGCGAGCCCAACGCACGGTTTATCGGCACGGATCCGCTGGATATCCGTCGCGCCATTACCAACCCCGGCACGCTGCGCAAACCCAACATCGTGCTGGTAACCATCGAAAGCTTCAGTGCCAAGTACATGGGCAGCAACGGCGACCCGAATAACCTCACGCCCAACCTCGATGCGCTGCGCAAACAGAGCCTGTACTTCAATAACTTCTACGCCACCGGCACCCGTACCGACCGTGGCCTGGAAGCCATCACCCTGGCCATCCCGCCCACGCCCGGGCGCTCCATCGTCAAGCGTATCGGCCGGGAAAGCGGTTTCGGCAGCCTCGGCCAGCAGCTCAACGCCATTGGCTACGACAGCGTGTTTGTCTACGGCGGCCGGGGCTACTTCGACAACATGAACGCGTTTTTCAGCGGCAACGGTTACCGCGTGGTCGACCAGAGCAGCGTGCCCGAATCCGAAATCAGCTTTAAAAACGCCTGGGGCATGGCCGACGAAGACCTCTATAAACAGACGCTGAAACTGGCGGACGCCGACTACGCCAAGCAGCAACCATTCCTGCTGCAACTGATGACCACCTCCAACCACCGTCCGTATACCTACCCGGCTGGCCGCATTGATATCAAATCCGGTGACGGTCGCGACGGCGCGGTGAAGTACACCGACCATGCCATCGGCCAGTTCCTGGAGGCGGCGCGCCAGAAACCCTGGTTCGACAACACGATCTTTATTTTCGTCGCCGACCACACGGCGGGCAGCGCCGGCAAGGAAGACCTGCCGATGGTCAATTACCAGATCCCGCTCTTCATCTACGCACCCAAACTGGTAGACGCCGGCGAGAACGCGAAGCTGGCCAGCCAGATCGACCTCGCCCCGACCCTGCTGGGCTTGCTGAACCTGAGCTACGAGTCGACGTTCTTTGGCCGCAACCTGCTGCAAGACAACCCGCTGCCACCACGGGTAGTGGTCGGCAATTACCAGTACCTGGGGTTGTTCGACGGCAAGGACCTGGCGATTCTCAGCCCGCGCCAAGGCTTGCGTCGGCATGACCAGGCCCTGGGCGACAGCCACGAAATCCGCGTTGGCAGCGATGACCCGTTGATCCAGCGGGCCATCACCTACTACCAGGGCGCCAGTTATGGCTACAAGCAACAGTTGCTGAGCTGGAGGGTGCCCAAGGACGAGGTTCCCCAAGTGAGTACACGCTAACCAAAATGCCCCGGCCAGGTCTGACCGGGGCTTTTTTTAGAGTCTGAGTTCGCCATGCACGCAATCGCTGTTCGTCCGTTATCCCAACCCCTCAACTTCTGGCTGTGCCTCGGTGTGCCTGCCGTTCTGGCGGTGGCCATGTTGCTGCTGGAGCTGACGTCGCTGGACATGGACATCGCCAGGCTGTTTTACGACGCGTCCGAAGGCGGCTTCGTGGGCCGGCACAGTTTTTTTCTGGAGGACATTCTTCACGATCGCGCCAAGCAGATGGTGATCGTGTTTTCGGTGCTGGCAATCGCCGGGTTTGCCGGGGCCTTTGTCTTTGAGCGACTCAAACCCTATCGCCGAGAACTGGGCTGCCTGGTGCTGTCGCTGGCACTGGCCACCTCGTTCGTTTCACCGTTGAAGACGGTGACCGGGGTGCAATGCCCGTGGAGCGTCAAGGAGTTTGGCGGCCAGGAGACGTACAGCGAACTGCTGAGCCCCAGGCCGCCGACCGACAAGCCTGGCCGTTGCTGGCCGGGCGGACATGCGGCGACCGGGTTTGCGCTGTTTGCGTTGTTTTTTGCCCTGAGGGATCGCCGACCGCGGATGGCGCGCTCGGCGTTCATGTTTGCGCTGGGCCTGGGCACGGTGCTTTCGGTGAGCCGCACGATGCAAGGGGCGCACTTTCTTTCCCACAACGTGTGGACGGCAATTTTCAGCTGGCTGATTTGTTTGGGCGCCTATTACTTCCTGCTGTACCGGCCGGTGAAAACACCGCAGCCCGCCTTCCGCAAGCAGCCCGTGACGCCGTGATGAACAGCCCTTGCCTAGCCGGGGGCAAGGGCGCAACACTCTGCGCACTTTTTGGCAACGATCCTGCTGAGCCATGTCCGATACCCTGTTGCTGATCGAAGACGACCTGCCCCTGGCGGCACTGACGGCCGAGTTCCTGCGCGCCGAAGGCTTTAGCGTTGCAGTGGAACACCGTGGCGACCGCGCCGCCCAGCGTATCCAGGATGAACAACCGGCACTGTTGATCCTCGATGTGATGCTGCCGGGCATCGACGGTTTTACCCTGTGCCGACAGATTCGCGACCACTACCCCGGGCTGATCCTGATGATGACGGCCCTGGACGAGAACGCCGAACAATTGGTGGGGTTTGCCGCCGGGGCCGACGACTACGTGGTCAAGCCGATCGACCCGCAACTGTTGCTGGCAAGGATCCGCTCGCTGCTGCGCCGCCATCCCCAGGCACCTCGAAGTTACTACCAGTGGGGCGCTTTTCGGCTGGACCTGAACAACCACTTCGCCTGGCTCGGCGAGGCGCCCTTACAGTTTTCGGTGGCCGAATTCGAGTTACTCGCCATCTTTGCCCGCCATTGCGGCGTATTGCTCACCCGGGAAAAACTGCTCCAGCGCCTGCGCGGCCTGGAGTACGACGGGCTGAACCGATCGATTGATATGCGGGTGTCGCGCTTGCGCAAAAAGCTGATGAGCCTTGAGTGCCCCGTGACCATCCAGACCATCACGGCGCAGGGATACCTGTTCGTCGAAATCCCGACGGGGAGCCAGCATGCTGTCTAAAGTTCGCCCGTGGATGGCCATCGCGGCCGGCACCAGCTGGGCCGCCCTCACTTTTTACCTGTTGTGGTTGTGCTCGAACGCCTCGGTGTTTATCGGGGACTACAGTTTTCTGCGGCTGATGGCCGGGCCGGGTTATCTGGTTGCCGAGCAACTCAAGGCCTTGCCCGCCGAACAACGGGAGGCGCGCATCGAGTCACTGCAAGCACGCTTTCAGTACCCGGTGAGCCTGGTGAAAAAGGATGATATCGAGCTGCCGCCTGAAGCTATTGTGATGCTCGACCACCATCAGCCGGCGCAGAACAGTGATGAGGACGTCACCTACTTCCCGCTGGACGATGACACGGTGATTCAATTCGGTCCCTTGTGGGGAACTGCCGAAGTGAAGGACCTGCTGCAATATCCGGTGTACTGGGTGACCGCCTGTGTCGCCGGCCTGCCGGTACTGCTGTTTCTCTGGATTGCCCTGCGTGCCCGGCGCAAATACACCCATGACCTCGATGCCCTTAATGCCTGCATTGCTACCCTCGCCCGCTCGCCCAACACGCTGCTGCCCGCGATGAGCCAGGAGTGGGCGCCGCTGCTGCTGACCTTGCAACGGCATGCGCTGGATATCAGCTCGATGGGCGAACGCCACCGGGAGGTTTCCCAGGCGGTGTCCCACGAACTGCGCACACCCCTGGCGCGGATGCGTTTTGCCCTGGCACTGCTGAGTAAAAGCGCCGACCTCGACACCCGCACCCGCCTGCAAGAGCGCCTGCACACCGATATCGAAGAGCTGGAGTCGCTGGTTCGCGCCAGCCTCGCCTTTGCCCGGCTGGCCGATGCACCCAGCGACCTGCAGCATGAGCCAATCAATCTCCATGCCTGGCTGCAGCAGGAGTTTGCCCTGCTGGACGGGCACCATCGCTTGCTGACCCTGGACACCGACCCGGCCGACCTGGAACTGATCGGCGACCGCGCCTTGCTGCATCTGATCGTGCGCAACCTGTTAAGCAACGCCATTAACTACGCCCGCGAACGGGTGAACGTCAGCGCTGCGTGCCAGGGCCAGCACCTGGTGCTGCATGTGGATGATGACGGCCCGGGCGTACTGCCGGAAAACCGCGAAAAGATCTTCGAACCCTTCGTGCGCCTGGCCATGGGCGGCGACGAGCCCAGCGGATTTGGCCTCGGCCTGGCACTGGCCAAGCGCGCCACCCATTGGCACGGGGGTGAGCTGTCGATCACCCGCAGCCCGTTGGGCGGCGCACGCCTGACCCTGACCCTCGCACTGCGCCCGGCCTAGGCTGTTACAGCCTGTGACAGTGGAACATCCACGCTGCCGCTAACCTCGCGACCTTGCCCTTTGGATCAGGTTGGAGAGTCAGCTCATGCGTCACCCTAAACGGCATCTGCCCACGCTGCTGTTATCACTGTGCATGGCCGCCGGTTCATGGTCAGGCGGCGTTGCGGCCCAGAATGTTCACGCGCCCTACTACCCCGGCACCATCCTGCCCAATCGCCAGCCCCAGGCGACCATGGATCAACAACTGGTCACGTTCTACAAGGACTGGAAGGCGGTTTACCTGTCGGGGGAATGCGGCAGCGGCCGGTATTTCATCAAGGTCAACGCCGACCACAAACCCGTGGGTGGTGGCGCCGCGCCCAACACCATCACCGTGTCCGAGGCCCATGGCTACGGCATGCTGCTCACTGTGATGATGGCCGACTACGATGACCAGGCCCAACGGACTTTCGACGGCATGGTGCGCTACTTCCAGGATCACCCGGCAGCGTCCGATCCCGGCCTGATGGCCTGGAACCAGACCGAGGGATGCGGCGACTCCACCGACCCTTTCCGTGGTGACGTCAGTGCCACCGATGGCGACCTGGACATCGCCTACGCCCTGCTGCTGGCCGATCAGAAATGGGGCAGCGAGGGCTCCATTGACTATCGCAGCGAGGCCAACACGGTGATGGCGGCAATCATGAAACACGAGGTGCACCCCAGGACTCAGCACCTGATGCTCGGCGACTGGGCCGGTACCGACGGTGACGCAGAGCTTGAGTACACCACCCGCAGCTCGGACTTCATGCAGTCGCACCTCTACAGCTTTTTCACCATGACCGGGGACAAGCGCTGGCAGGCGGTGCGCGACAAGACCTATTCGATCATCAGTGACTTTACTCAACGGTACAGCGCCAACAGCGGGCTGGTGCCGGACTTCATCAGCCACCTGGACACCTCGATCACCCCGGCGCGGCCCGATCTGGTGGAAGGCCCATACGACGGCAGCTATTCGTGGAACGCGGCCCGCTACCCGTGGCGCATCGGCCTGGATTACCTGATGTACGGTGACCCGCGTGCGCTGTACACCTTGACCACCTTCAATCGCTGGGCACGCGCGGTTACCCACGATGAACCGGGCAACTTCAACAGTGGCTACAGGATCGACGGCAGTACCATCGAGGAAGCGCACAATGAGCCGGCCTTTGTGGCGGCACTCGGGGTCAGCGCAATGATCAACCCCGACAATCAGCTGTGGCTCAATAACCTTTGGGACAACCTGCAACGCCGGTCCATCCGTGACCATGACTACTACGGCAACACCCTCAAACTGCTGGGCATGGTGGTCATGTCCGGCCATTGGGAGCGGCCCCAACCGGCGCCCCTCAAAAAAACCGCACACGTGCCTGTCCATCCGTCATCCGGCACTGCGGCACCGGGACCCGTGGCATCTTTGCCGCCCGCCTCGCACCTGATGCTGGCTCGCGGCTTCATGTTCAAGAAACTGCTGGGGCGTCGCGGCGTCAGCTGAGGCGTGCGCGTAAAGAGAGACGCGGAGCGTCCCTGGCGGCATTCCCACGCAGAGCGTGGGAACGATCAGCATAAAAAAAACCCGCCTGCATCGCTGCAGGCGGGGTTTTTCAGTATCGGGGTAAGACTGGCTTACATCATGCCGCCCATGCCGCCCATACCGCCCATGTCTGGCATACCGCCGCCAGCTGGAGCATCTTCTTTGATCTCGGCGATCATTGCTTCAGTGGTGATCATCAAGCTGGCAATCGACGAAGCCGCTTGCAGAGCCGAACGAGTCACTTTAGCCGGGTCCAGGATGCCCATTTCGATCATGTCGCCGTATTCGCCGGTAGCAGCGTTGTAACCGAAGTTACCCGAACCCTGCTTGACCTTGTCGACCACTACGCTTGGCTCGTCGCCGGAGTTGGCAACGATCTGGCGCAGAGGTGCTTCAACAGCACGACGCAGCAGAGCGATACCGACGTCTTGGTCAGCGTTGTCGCCTTTCAGCTCGGAGATAGCCTGCAGAGCGCGAACCAGCGCCACGCCACCGCCAGGTACCACGCCTTCTTCAACGGCTGCACGGGTAGCGTGCAGGGCGTCTTCAACGCGGGCTTTCTTCTCTTTCATTTCAACTTCGGAACCCGCGCCAACCTTGATCACTGCAACGCCGCCGGACAGCTTGGCCAGACGCTCTTGCAGTTTTTCACGGTCGTAGTCGGAAGTGGTATCAGCCACTTGAGCGCGGATCTGGGTAACACGTGCCTGGATGTCAGCTTCAACACCAGCACCGTCGATCACGGTGGTGTTTTCCTTGGTCACGGTGACGCGCTTGGCATTACCCAGGTGTTCCAGGGTAGCGCTTTCCAGGCTCAGGCCGATCTCTTCGGAGATAACGGTACCGCCAGTCAAAACAGCGATGTCCTGCAGCATTGCCTTGCGACGATCGCCGAAACCAGGTGCCTTGACAGCAACCACTTTCACGATACCGCGCATGTTGTTCACAACCAGAGTCGCCAGGGCTTCGCCTTCAACGTCTTCGGAAACGATCAGCAGTGGGCGGCCGGCCTTGGCAACAGCTTCCAGAACTGGCAGCAGTTCACGGATGTTGGAGATCTTCTTGTCAACCAGCAGGATCAGCGGGCCGTCGAGCTCGGCGGTCATGGTGTCTGGCTTGTTGACGAAGTACGGGGACAGGTAGCCACGGTCGAACTGCATGCCTTCAACAACCGACAGTTCGTTTTCCAGGCCCGAGCCTTCTTCAACGGTGATCACGCCTTCTTTACCGACTTTTTCCATGGCTTCGGCAATGATGTCGCCGATGGAGCTGTCGGAGTTGGCCGAGATGGTGCCGACCTGAGCGATTGCCTTGGTGTCAGCGCATGGCTTGGACAGGGACTTCAGCTCTTTGACAATGGCGATGGTCGCCTTGTCGATGCCGCGTTTCAGGTCCATCGGGTTCATGCCGGCAGCGACGGCTTTCAGGCCTTCGTTGACGATCGACTGAGCCAGGACGGTCGCGGTGGTGGTGCCGTCGCCTGCGTCATCGTTGGCACGGGAGGCAACGTCTTTGACCAGCTGCGCGCCCATGTTTTCGAAGCGATCTTTCAGCTCGATTTCTTTGGCGACGGAAACGCCGTCCTTGGTGATGGTCGGAGCGCCGAAGCTCTTCTCGATGATCACGTTACGGCCTTTAGGGCCCAGGGTCGCTTTTACTGCGTCAGCCAGGACGTTCACACCGGCGAGCATTTTCTTACGGGCGGAATCGCCGAATTTAACTTCTTTAGCAGCCATGATCGATATTCCTTAAATACTTTGTAGTAACGGAAGATGAGCGGGGAAATCAGCCTTCCAGAACAGCGAGAATCTCGTTCTCAGCCATTACCAGCAGGTCTTCGCCGTCGATTTTCACAGTGTTGCTGCCGGAGTAAGGGCCGAAAACAACCTTGTCACCCACTTTCACAGCCAGCGCACGTACTTCACCGTTTTCCAGGGTCTTGCCTGGGCCAGCAGCGAGAATCACACCGTGGTTGGCTTTCTCAGCAGCCGAACCTGGCAGCACGATACCGCCAGCGGTTTTCTTTTCTTCTTCACTGCGACGGATGACGACGCGGTCATGCAGAGGACGAAGCTTGCTCATTGTCGATCTCTCCTAATTGTGTTTTTCATCGGCCGGTGTCAATTCCGGCTAGTTAAATTCCGGCGGTGCCGGTCGCGGTTCGCGGCGCGAAACGCGGAAGTCTGTCTGGTGTCGCCACCAGAAACCTTGCGGTGACCGTTACATAAGGGCGCATAAGCTTATTACAAGGGTACCGAGATGAAAATTTTTGTGTCGGGGGGCGTCTTCAAAAGCCGCACGGCACCCGCGGGTGCCGTGCCAGTGAGGAGATTACTTGGGGTCGCGGTGTTCGAACTCACCTTCGATCACGTCACCTTCGCGCCCCAGGGGCTGGCGCGGGGCCGGGCCACCACGGGGTTGCAGGTCATCGGCAAAGGCGCGCTGGCGAATGGCAGCCTCTTCGGCGCGCTGGCGCATCTTGCCCGCCAGCACTTTGCGAGTGAACGGCAGCAACATCACCAGGCCAACCACATCGCTGATAAAGCCCGGCAGGATCAGCAGGCCACCGGCCAACGCCATCATCAGGCCTTCGAGCATGGTCTGGGCCGGCAGCTCGCCGCGATTCAGGCTTTCACGGGCACGCAGCGCCGTGGCCAGGCCGGCAACGCGCAGCACCAGTACGCCGAGCATCGAGCCGAGAATGATCAGCAGCAGCGCCGGGAAAAACCCGATTGCCCCGCTGACTTGTACGAATACGAACAGCTCAAGCACCGGAAACAACAAAAAGAGCAACAAAAAAGGGCGCATCAAATGGTTCCTCAACGCAAGAATGCCTTGCTACTTCACCTTAGATGACGTCGCCGTTTCGTGAATTCAAGCTTCAGCGGCTGCTTTTTTCGGCCAGACCTCGGCGTGAGCCAGGAAAACCAAGGCTTCGCGTACTTGTGTCGGCGTGTTGCAAGGCTCGGCAAAGGGCAGCCAGTAGAGGGCCTGGCCAATGCGCAAGTGCATGCCTTCGCTGTCGATACCGGCCAGTTGCGCAGGCTCGGAGGTCGGCAGGCCGGCCAGTTCGACATAGTGGGCAATCGCCTTGGTGTGGTCGCTGTTCATGTGTTCGACCATGCTCAGCTCGGCCTTGCCGGCAAACGGATTGGCCAGGGTCAGTTGGTCGACCCAGTGGATCGCGCCGAACCCGCCGATATAACGATGGCGCACTGGCTTGAGCACCCAGAAGTCAAAATCATGGGCCTTGTGGTAGTTCGCCGAGTCCGGGAAATAGCGGTAATAACGCTCGGCGGCGGCTTCAATCGCAGCGCCGTCTTCGAGCTTTTCGGCCTCGGCGAGGTAGGTCAGACGCCCTACCGCTTGCACGTCGTCCGCCTCACGCTCACCGACCAGCAACGAGCACTTGGGGTCTTTCTGCAGGTTGTGGGTGTGCTGGGCGATACGGCTGATCAGGATCAGCGGCCGACCCTCGGCGTCCAGGCAATACGGCACCACCGAGCCAAAAGGGAAACCGGGCATGGCCTTGGACAAGGTGGCGAGTGCCCCACGGTATTCCTTGAGCAGTAGTTCTCGGGCATTCTTGGCAACGTGCGCGCTCAACTTATGACTCCTTCGATAAATTTCGTCAAAAAACAAACTTGGATAGCCGCTTAATTCTGCCCACAGGACTTGCGAATGCATCTCAACGACAAAGTAATCATTATCACCGGCGGTTGCCAGGGTTTGGGCCGCTCCATGGCCGAGTATTTTGCCGCCAAAGGTGCCAACCTGGCGCTGGTGGACCTCAATCAGGAAAAACTCGACCAGGCGGTGGCCGCCTGCCAGGCCCATGGAGTGAAGGCCCGCGCCTATCTGTGCAACGTGGCGAATGAAGAGCAGGTGACCCACACCGTGGCACGGATCGCCGAAGACTTCGGTGCCATCAACGGCTTGATCAACAACGCCGGAATCTTGCGCGACGGCTTGCTGCTCAAGGTCAAGGACGGCGAGATGACCAAGATGAGCCTGGCCCAGTGGCAGGCGGTGATCGATGTCAACCTTACCGGGGTGTTCCTGTGCACCCGTGAGGTGGCGGCAAAAATGGTGGAGCTGAAGAACCAGGGCACCATTATCAATATCTCGTCGATCTCGCGGGCCGGCAATGTCGGGCAGACCAACTACTCCGCCGCCAAGGCCGGTGTAGCGGCCGCCACTGTGACCTGGGCCAAGGAGCTGGCGCGCTACGGCATCCGCGTGGCGGGCATCGCACCGGGGTTTATCGAGACCGAGATGACCCTGGGCATGAAGCCCGAGGCCTTGGAGAAGATGACCGCCGGCATTCCCCTCAAGCGCATGGGGCGGCCCGAGGAGATTGCCCATTCAGCGGCGTATATCTTCGAGAACGACTACTACACCGGGCGGATTCTGGAAATGGACGGCGGGTTACGCCTTTAATTACCAAGCGGCTCGTTACCAGGCGACGCCGAACCCTGCGGTGTAGCGGGTCTTGCTCAACGCGCTTTCCGAGTCGCCACTAATAATGTCGCGCTCGGCCTTGAGGTTGAGGGAGGCCCACTCGGTGACTTTGTAGCGCAAGCCCATTTCCGCATCCAGGGAGTACTCGGACGGCCCGGCCAGCGGCTTGCCCACTTCGCCATTGGTGAAGAATTCAACGGTCTTGCCCACCAGGTAGCGGTTGTAGTTCCACTTCATGGCCAGCGAATAGAAGTTGTCCTTGCCGCCGTCCTGGTATTCATAGTCGGTGCGGTTGACCAGCGAACCGAGGGAGAACGCGCCCAGTTCGTCATCCCAGAATTGGTAGCCCGGGCCGGTACCCACGGTGCGCTGGCGGGACAGGTCCTCGACCTTGTCGCGCTTGTAGGTCAAGCGGCCCTGCCAGAACCAGTGTTCGGTAATAAACCGGTCCAGGTCGTACTCCAGCGCCCAGTTGTCGGTGGTGGTCACGTCGTCCTGGAATTCGCGGTTGTATTCGCCCTCGGCGGTATGGCGCCACTGGCCATGGCGGGCAGTGGTCTTGAAGTCGATGTCGTAGTCGTTGGTGTCGTTTTCCGCGCGCTTGTAGTCCAGCGCCATATCGACATTGCCCTTCCACACCAGGTCCTCGATCACCGGCTTGGGCTTGATGATCTGCTGGATGCTCGCCAGGTCGACAGTCTTGGGCGCCTCGCCGTTGGCCAGGATGACCTTGCCATCGTCGGCCGGCTGCAGGGACTTGGCCTTCTCACCGCTGTAGGCATCCTGCTTGACCAGCAATTCCTGATCGCTCTCCAGGGTCTTGACCTGCTTCCAGTCCACCGGTATCGCGCCAGCATAGTCGGTCTGGATCAGCAGCTTGCCGCCGTCGAAAACCTTGATCTTGCCGGTCAGGCGGTCACCGTTCTTCAACCAGACGGTGTCGGCGAGCAACGGGGTGGAGGCGCTGAAAACAGCGAGGCACAGCAGGGTTCTGGACAACATAAGCGGATATGGGGCTCGAGTTTGACGAAAAAACGGGCATTATCGGGGTGGATAACTTCTTAGCAAGGACTGACTCGGGTATTCGTATCGAGTTCCGCTCTCAGCCCCCCATTTTGCAGAAATTTCTTACAAATAGACGGATATTTTCATCGGATATGCCACCGTGAACGAACTGACCGACGCTCCGCAAAGCCCCGCTGAAATGCGCCGCACCGTGCTGTACCTGACCCTCGCCCAAGTGCCCGAAGGCTGCGTGATCAGCTACGGGGAGCTGGCACACCTCGCCGGTTTGGGTCGCGCCGCACGTTGGGTGGGTCGCACCCTGAGCCAACTGCCCGAGGACACCAAACTGCCCTGGCATCGCGTGCTGGGTGCCGGTGGTCGGATAAGTCTGCCGGTGGGCAGTGCCTCGGGTGACGAGCAACGTGCGCGTTTGCGCGGCGAAGGCGTCAGCATCCTGAACAATCGTGTTGATATTCAGCGTCATGGCTGGCGCCCGGTAGAGCACAGCGGTTAGAGTGCGCGCTTTATTTGCGTAATTCTGAGGCAGACTCCAGCCCATGCCCCGTAAAACCTGGCGCGCCGCGCTCGCCGCCTATGCCAGCCCCTCGACGTTAGTGCTGTTGCTGCTCGGCTTTGCTGCCGGCTTGCCTTACATGTTGGTGTTCTCGACGCTCTCGGTATGGTTGCGCGAGGCCGGCGTGGCCCGCGAAACCATCGGTTATGCGAGCCTGATCGGCCTGGCCTATGCCTTCAAGTGGGTCTGGTCGCCCCTGCTCGACCAATGGCGCCTGCCACTGCTCGGCAAGCTCGGACGCCGTCGCTCCTGGCTGGTACTGTCCCAGACGCTGGTGATCCTCGGATTGATCGGCATGGGTTTCTGTGATCCGCAAAAGCATCTGTCCTGGCTGATCGCCATTGCCGTGATCGTGGCCTTCGCTTCCGCCACGCAAGACATCGCCGTAGACGCCTACCGCCTGGAAATCGCCAGCGACAGCCAGCAGGCCGCGCTTGCCGCCAGCTATATGTCCGGTTATCGCGTGGCCGCGCTGCTTGCCACCGCAGGTGCGCTGTTTTTTGCCGAAGGCTTCGGTTCCACCGGGTTCAACTACAAGCACTCAGCATGGGCCGGTACGTACGTGCTGTTTGGTGCACTGATGGTGCCTGCGCTGCTGACCACGCTGTTCATGCGCGAACCCAATGTGCCGCTGCGTACCCAATTGCAGGCCGGGCGCTACAGCTTTGCTCACCAACTGGTCTCGGTGTTCGTGTTGATCGTGCTGCTGGTGTCGGTGCCGGCGATGTTCACCCAGCTGTACAACACTGACTTCGCCAGCGTGCTGTTCCATGGGGTCAGCCTGCTGGACCTGCTGCTGGAAGATCGCGCGTTCCTGCGGGCCATCCTCTACATCATCCTGACCACGCTGTGCCTGTCGACCATGGGCCGCCGGGGCCTGGCGCCGGTGCTCACGCCGGTCAACGATTTTATCCTGCGCTACCGCTGGCAGGCCTTCCTGCTGTTGGGGCTGATTGCCACCTACCGCATGTCGGACACGGTAATGGGCGTGATGGCCAACGTGTTCTATATCGACCAGGGCTTTACCAAGGACCAGATCGCCGGTGTCAGCAAAGTCTTCGGCCTGATCATGACCCTGCTGGGTGCCGGCATGGGTGGCCTGTTGATCGTGCGCTTCGGGATTCTGCCGATCCTGTTCATCGGCGGCATTGCATCGGCCGGCACCAACCTGCTGTTCGTGATGCTCGCCGACATGGGCCCGGACCTGCAGATGCTGATTTTCACCATTTCCCTGGACAACTTCAGTTCAGGCATGGCGACCTCGGCGTTTGTCGCGTACCTGTCGAGCCTGACCAACCTGAAGTTCTCCGCCACCCAATACGCCCTGCTCAGTTCGATCATGTTGCTGCTGCCGCGCTTGATCGGCGGGTATTCGGGGGTGATGGTCGAGAAGTTCGGTTACCACAACTTCTTCATGATCACCTGCCTGCTGGGTGTGCCGACGCTGGTCCTGATCGCCTTGCACTGGTTTCAGGAAAGCCGGCGGATTCGCTTGAATCCTCCCGAGGAAAACGAATCACTGTAGGAGCTGGCTTGCCTGCGATTGCATCACCGCGGTGTAACTGACACACCGTGTTGCCTGCATCGCAGGCATGCCAGCTCCCACAGAAGCCCTGCTCCAGCAACCAGATGCCTGTACGTCGGCAGCAAGCGCCCGTACAATCCCAAGTCATTTCAAGTCCAAGCAACCGACAACGGCCTACCATGCGCACCAGTCAATATTTGCTCGCCACACAGAAAGAAACGCCTTCCGACGCGGTCGTGATCAGCCATCAGCTGATGCTGCGCGCCGGCATGATCCGCAAACTGGCCTCGGGCCTGTACACCTGGCTGCCCATGGGCTTGAAGGTGATGCGCAAGGTCGAAGCCATCGTTCGTGAAGAAATGAACGCTGCCGGCTCTCTGGAAGTGTTGATGCCGAGCACCCAACCGGCTGAGCTGTGGCAGGAATCCGGGCGCTGGGAAGAGTACGGCCCTGAATTGCTGCGCTTCAAGGATCGTCATGGTCGGGACTTCTGCGCCGGCCCGACCCACGAAGAAGTGATCACCGACCTGATGCGCAACGAGTTGAGCAGCTACAAGCAGCTGCCCCTCAACCTGTATCAGATCCAGACCAAGTTCCGTGACGAAATCCGCCCACGCTTCGGTTTGATGCGCGGCCGCGAATTCATCATGAAGGACGCCTATTCGTTCCACGCTGACCAGGCGTCCCTTCAGGTCACTTACGACCGCATGCACACCGCCTACTGCAACGTGTTCACGCGTCTGGGCCTGAAATTCCGTCCGGTTGAAGCGGACAACGGCTCCATCGGCGGTGCCGGCTCCCACGAGTTCCACGTGCTGGCCGAGTCCGGTGAAGACGACATCGTGTTCAGCAACGGTTCCGACTACGCGGCAAACATCGAGAAAGCCGAAGCCGTGCCACGGGAAACTTCCCGCCCTGCGCCAAGCGAAGAGCTGCGCCTGGTTGACACGCCCGAGACCAAGACCATCGCGGCCCTGGTGGAGAAATTCAATCTGCCGATTGAAAAGACCATCAAGACCCTGATCGTGCGCGCCGAGGAAGAAGGCAAGCTGATCGCCCTGGTAATCCGTGGCGACCACGAGCTCAACGAAATCAAGGCCGCTCAGCAGCCAGGCGTTGCCAGCCCGCTGGTCATGGCCACCGACGCCGAACTGCGCGACGCGATTGGTGCCGGTGCCGGCTCCCTGGGCCCGCTGAACTTGCCATTGCCGATCATCATCGACCGTTCGGTCGAGCTGATGAGCGACTTCGGCATCGGTGCCAACATCGATGACAAGCACTACTTTGGCGTGAACTGGGAACGTGACCTGCCGGTTCCGACCGTGGCCGACCTGCGCAACGTGGTGGCCGGCGACCCAAGCCCGGACGGCAAGGGCACCCTGGAAATCAAGCGCGGCATCGAAGTCGGGCACATCTTCCAGCTGGGCAACAAGTACAGCAAGGCGATGAAGTGCGAAGTGCTGGGCGAGAACGGCAAGCCGATCACCCTGGAAATGGGCTGCTACGGCATTGGCGTATCCCGCGTGGTTGCGGCTGCCATCGAGCAGAACAACGACGAGAAAGGCATCATCTGGAGCGACGCCCTGGCGCCATTCCAGGTTGCCCTGGTACCGCTGCGCTACGAAACCGAGCAAGTACGCGAAGCCACCGACAAACTGTATGCCGAACTCACGGCTGCCGGTTTTGAAGTGCTGCTGGATGATCGGGACAAGAAAACCAGCCCGGGCATCAAGTTCGCCGACATGGAACTGATTGGCATCCCGCACCGGATCGTGGTCAGTGACCGCGGCCTGGCCGATGGCAATCTGGAATACAAGAGCCGGACCGAAGCCGAGGCCCAACCGTTGCCGGTGGCTGACGTGCTGTCTTTCCTTCAGGCGCGTATTCGTCGCTGAAAACCAGATCAAGAGTCGTCATGTTCAAGCGAAACACCATAGCCCTGGGGGGCGCCACGTTATGTGGCGCCCTGCTGGTCAGCGGCTGCGCCAACCAAATGTCGCAACGCAGCGAGCACGAGGAACGCATCGAGCGCAAATTGCTCGATCACAGCCTGCAGATCGACGTGGGCGAGCCGAAGGTGCTGGAGCTGCCGCAACGCCGGGTGCGCATTCACGAGCAAAAGACCTTTGAGGTCACCGAGTTCGAAGTTACCCGTCGCTACGACCGCTACACGCCCTACCAGCCCTGGCGCAAACTCTATGAGATGCCCCTGGGCGCGGTCGCGCTGGTGGCGGGCGTCGGCGCCAACGTGGCGAATGTGTTTGCCCTGGGCAACCTGCCTGCCAGCATGACCCGGGATTGGCTCAGCTATGGCGTGGACGGGCTCAACCCGTTCATGAACGTGCAATCCAACGGCCGTGCGCAACAGAACCTGGCGGGTATCGATGAAGTCCAGCGCGACAAGCGCGTGGAGTATTCGAGCCTGCCCTGGAGCGAGCGCCCGGTACAGGTGACTGCCGGCAAGCAAACCCATGAGCTGACCACCGACCGCGATGGCGTGCTGCGCCTGAACCTGTTGGACAGCCCGTTTGCCGAGCAGGACCTGAACCGCATCAGCACCCTGAAGATCAGTGTTGAAGATGCCCAGGATGACGTGCACTCGGACTCATCCCTGGCCATCAGCGGCACCCTGCGGGGCAAATTGCTCGAAGCTCACGGTTTGATCTATGACGACCTGGAAGACGACGAGGTCAACGAGTGGGTGCACCGGGTCAAGCGCCTGTCGGAGCTGGGCCTGGAAGAAGAAGCCAGCGAGCTGGAACAGAGCCTGATCGAACTGACCCGCAATGATCCGGAGTTGCAGCAGGAATTCCTGCAGGCCTTGACCAAGGATGCCGGACGCCTGGTGGCGGATCCCGGAGCACGCTGAAGCCTTTAAATGTGGGAGCGGGCTTGCTCGCGAATGCGGCGTGTCAGCCAGCACATGCGTCAACTGACACACCGCATTCGCGAGCAAGCCCGCTCCCACATTTGGCTTTCGGTTTCTACCAGGGAAATTGGAGCTGCTCGTTGCCGTTGCTCAAATCCAGCAAACGCACGCCTATTCCCAGCAATCGCACCGGCTTGTCGCCGCGATTGAACGCCTGGGTCAGCAACTGCCGGTAACTCTCCAGGTCCCGCCCTGCCCCCGCCTGCTCCAGGGTCGTCTGGGTAAAGTCGTGAAACTTCACTTTGACGAACGGCTTGCCCGCCCGATAACTGCTGTCGATGCGCGCTATACGCCCGGCCAGGGTGTCCATCAGCTCCGGCAGTTTTTCCAGGCAACTGGGCAAGTCCGGCAGGTCGACATCGTAGGTATTTTCCACGCTGATGGATTGCCGGCGGCTGTCGTTCTGCACCACACGGTCATCAATCCCACGCGCCAGGCTCCAAAGCCGCTCGCCAAAACTGCCGAACTCTCGCACCAGCGCCAACTTGTTCCACTCCCGCAGTTGCAGGCAGTCCTCGATCCCCAGCCGCGCCAGCTTGTCGGCCGTCACCTTGCCCACGCCGTGGAGCTTTTTCACCGGCAGCGCCGAGACAAAGTCTTCCACCTGGTCGGGGGTGATCACAAACAGTCCGTTGGGCTTTTTCCAGTCGCTGGCGATCTTGGCGAGAAACTTGTTCGGCGCCACGCCCGCGGAAACGGTGATGTGCAACTGGTTGGAGACCCGCCGGCGAATGTCCTGGGCAATGCGCGTGGCACTGCCGCCGAAATGCGGGCTGTCGGAGACGTCCAGGTAGGCTTCGTCCAGGGACAACGGTTCGATCAGGTCGGTGTAGTCGCGAAAGATCGCCTGGATTTCCTTTGATGCTTCTTTATAAGCATCCATGCGCGGCTTGACGATGGTCAGGTCCGGGCACAGCTTCAGGGCATGGCGGGACGACATGGCCGAACGCACACCATAGGCCCGTGCTTCATAGTTGCAGGTGGCGATCACCCCGCGACGGTCTGCCGAGCCACCGACAGCCAGGGGCTTTTGCGCCAGGGTCGGGTCGTCGCGCATCTCGATGGCGGCGTAGAAGCAATCACAGTCGACGTGGATGATTTTGCGCTGCGTCATATATAAGGCAGTGGTTCTGGGCAGAAAACGGACAGGCCGGCAGTATCTCACTCACACCTGTATATAGCACCAGTAGTTTGAATCTTCCGCTTAAGCGGTAGGAAAATTCACAGGTGAATTCATTTTCTCAATCGAAACACACCCCCCAATAGAGCTGAAAGCCTCGGCCAGACTGGCCCCGCGGCCTATCAAGGGGCCACCTTGGAGAGCTAACCGATTGAACCACAAGCGCTTTTCTTTGAATCAGCGGTTGACACACTCGCGTTCCTCTGTAGAATGCCGACACACAGACGCGGGATGGAGCAGTCTGGTAGCTCGTCGGGCTCATAACCCGAAGGTCGTCGGTTCAAATCCGGCTCCCGCAACCAAACATCAAAAAAGGCTACTCGAAAGAGTGGCCTTTTTTGTGCCTGTCTGTTTTAGCCCTCGCGTCGATTGTCTGACAAAAAACCTTTCCCAATCGCGCACTTACCGCACCCGCGTGACAATCCGACGCTAAATTGCACTTATTTGACCCATCGTTCGATTAACGGTTGACACCCCGCCGTTGCTCTGTAGAATGCCGCCACACAGACGCGGGATGGAGCAGTCTGGTAGCTCGTCGGGCTCATAACCCGAAGGTCGTCGGTTCAAATCCGGCTCCCGCAACCAAACATCAAAAAAGGCTGCTCGAAAGAGTGGCCTTTTTTGTATCTGACGAAAAAGTCCTTTTGAAACAATGGCATGGCATCTTTCATGAAACCGTACACGGTTTGTAGAGTCCATCTCATTGCAAGCTATGCTAAGTCTTCAAGCACTGTCCTTCTACGACCAATGGGCGCTGTCGCCGCACTTCGCGATACGCGTTAATATTTGTAATTATTTTGTCCATAGGGATTGGTAACTTGGCTGGATACCTCCATCCTGTCGCGCACAATCCACGAGGTGATTGATGCGCGCCAACTCGTCTGAACCACAAGACTCTGTCACAGCGACACAACCGATCACTCCCACCCGTTTGCGCTGGCTGGATCTGTTGAGCAAATACCGCCAACCCATCGGGCTGGCCGTCACCTTGTTGCTGTTCGCAATCGCCCTTATCGCCTGTCGCCACCTGCTGCTTGAACTGGATCTGTACGCGCTCCACGATTCGATCCTTGAAGTACCCAAGCCCGCACTGCTGGGTGCGTTCGGTGCCGCGGTCGCCGGCTTTATCATTTTGTTGGGCTATGAATTTTCCGGTGCCCGTTATGCCGGCGTGAAGCTGCCTGCCAAGACCCTGGCCTACGGCGGCTTTACCGCATTCGCCATCGGTAACGCGATTGGTCTGTCGATGCTCTCGGGCGGCTCGGTACGCTACCGTTTATATGCACGGTATGGCATCGGCGCTTCGGAAGTGGCGCGCATGACCGTGTTTGCCAGCCTGGCCCTGGGTTGCGCCCTGCCGCCGCTCGCTGCGCTGGCCACCCTGAGCAACCTGCCTGCCGCGTCCAATGCCTTGCATCTACCCGCCAGCCTGCTCGGCGGCATCGCCGGCGCTGTGTTGCTGTTAACAGCCGCACTGTGCATCGGCATCTACCGCCGCCGCCTGCCGGAACAACCGTATCCGGACAACCTGCTGGTCAAGGCTGGGCGTCGCACCTTGCGCCTGCCGGGCCGTCGCCTGACCTTCCTGCAACTGATCATCACCGCCCTCGACGTGGCTGCGGCCGCTACCGTGCTGTATATGTTGCTGCCGGAAGCGCCGCCGTTTGGCCCGTTCCTGCTGGTGTACCTGCTGGCCCTGGCCGCCGGTGTGCTCAGCCATGTACCCGGTGGCGTCGGGGTGTTCGAAGCAATCCTGCTGGCTGCCTTCGCCGACAAGCTCGGTGCCGCGCCACTGGCGGCCGCACTGCTGCTGTACCGGATGATCTATGTGGTGCTGCCGCTGTTGATCGCTTGTGTGTTCCTGCTGGTCAATGAAGCCCAGCGCCTGTTCCATACGCAACAAAGCCTGCGCGCGGCCTCTGGCCTCGCTGCGCCGATCCTGGCCGTACTGGTTTTTTTGTCAGGCGTGGTCCTGCTGTTTTCCGGCGCAACCCCGGAAATCGACTCACGCCTGGAAAACATCGGCTTCCTGATTCCTCATCGCCTGATTGACGCTTCGCACTTTGGTGCCAGCCTGATCGGCGTGCTCTGCCTTCTGTTGGCCCAGGGCCTGCGTCGACGGTTGTCCGCGGCGTGGATGCTGACCATGGTGCTGCTGCTGACCGGCGCCCTGCTCTCCCTGCTCAAGGGTTTCGACTGGGAAGAAGCCAGCCTGATGACCATGACGGCGGTGCTGCTGGCGATCTTCCGGCGCTCGTTCTACCGCGCCAGCCGCCTGACCGAACTGCCGTTCTCGCCGCTGTACCTGGTGGCCAGCGTGTGCGTACTCGGTGCGTCAATCTGGCTGCTGTTGTTCGCCTACCAGGACGTGCCCTATAGCCATCAGTTGTGGTGGCAGTTCACCCTCGACGCCAACGCCCCGCGGGGCCTGCGTTCGCTGCTGGGCGCGGCCGTGGTGCTGGTGGTGGTGTCGCTGACCTGGCTGCTGCGTACCGCGCGCCCGATCATCCACTTGCCGACACCGGATGAGCTGGAGCGCGCCACCAAGATCCTGATGAACTCCGCACAACCCGACGGCGGCCTGGCGCTGACCGGCGACAAGGCCCTGCTGTTTCACCCCAACGACGAAGCGTTCCTGATGTACGCTCGTCGCGGTCGCAGCCTGGTGGCCTTGTACGATCCGATTGGCCCGACCCTGCAACGGGCCGAGATGATCTGGCAGTTCCGCGACCTGTGCGACATTCACCACGCCCGCCCGGTGTTCTACCAGGTGCGCGCGGAGAACCTGCCGTACTACATGGACATCGGCCTCACCGCGATCAAACTGGGTGAAGAAGCCCGGGTCGACCTCAAACGCTTTGACCTGGAAGCCAAGGGCAAAGAGATGAAGGACCTGCGCTACACCTGGAACCGCGGGACCCGTGATGGCTTGTCCCTGGAGATCCACGAACCCGGCCAGGCCCCGATGGAGGAGTTGAAAGTCATCTCCGACGCATGGCTGACCGGCAAGAACGTGCGGGAAAAAGGCTTTTCCCTTGGACGATTCAGCGACGACTACCTCAAGCACTTTCGTATTGCGATCATTCGCTTCGAAGGGCGCCCGGTAGCGTTTGCGAACCTGCTTGAGACCTACAGCCACGACCTGGCCAGTCTCGACCTGATGCGTGCGCACCCGGACGCGCCGAAACTGACCATGGAATTCATGATGGTCGGCCTGATTCAACATTATAAGAACCATGGCTACGCCCGCTTCAGCCTCGGCATGGTGCCGTTGTCGGGCCTGCAACCACGACGTGGCGCCCCGCTGACCCAACGCCTGGGCTCGATGGTGTTCCGCCGTGGCGAGCAACTGTATAACTTCCAAGGCTTGCGCCGCTTCAAAGACAAGTTCCAGCCTGACTGGGAACCCCGTTATATGGCCGTGCCCGGAGGACTTGATCCGCTGGTGGCACTGGCCGACACCGCCGCCCTGATTGCGGGCGGCTTGACTGGATTGGTGAAACGCTGATGATTCGACGCTCCTGGCGGTATGTATTGGCATTTTTGGTGGTACTGGCACTGATCCTCGGTGGCGGCTACTGGTACTGGAACCGCCCTGCACCGCAACCGACTCTGGAACAACTGCCCCAGGCCGATGGCACGGTCCTGACCCGCGTCACCCCGGGTACCGCGCCCAAGGCCCGCGTGGCCGTGGCCGTGCTGGCCGACGAAACCCTGACCGACAGCCAACTGATCGCCCTGAGCCAGGGCGGCGCAGCGCAGATCGTCCAGGTGATCCTGCCCAAGGACGACTGCAAGCTGCAGGAACAAGCCCTGCAAACCGCCCTGGGCCAGCTTGCCGGCCCGGCGACCCTGGTCAGCGGCATCGGCCCTGGCGCAGCCCTGGCCTGGCGCTGGCTGGCCGCACAGAACGACGACAAGGCCAATGCCATCTCCGTCGGCTTCGCGCTGGCGCAGCCAGGCTGCAACGACCCGTTGCCGAAGACTTCGGCCCACGGTAGCTGGCTGGTGGCCTGGAACGATAACCCTGACGACGATGCTGCCAGCTTCGTACGCGATACACCGCGTGCTACCACCAGCATCAGCGACTACGACGTTCACTACCCGCAAGTGCTGAACAACGAGCTGCGCAAGCAACTGGTGGGCTCGGACAACGGCGGCCTGGCAATTCCGGTGGTCGAAGTGCCGGCTGGCCAGGCCAAGGACACCGTCACCCTGTTCCTCTCCGGTGACGGCGGCTGGCGTGACCTGGACCGCGACGTGGCCGGTGAAATGGCCAAGATCGGCTACCCGGTGGTGGGCATCGATACCCTGCGCTACTACTGGCAGCACAAGACTCCGGAACAAAGCGCCAAGGACCTCGCCGAGCTGATGCAGCACTACCGGCAGAAATGGGGCACCAAGCGCTTCGTGCTGACCGGCTACTCGTTCGGCGCCGATGTGCTGCCGGCCATCTACAACCGCCTGCCGGAAAACGAGCAGCAGCGTGTAGACGCGATCATCCTGCTGGCCTTCGCCCGCACCGGCAGCTTCGAGATCGAAGTGGAAGGCTGGCTGGGCAACGCCGGCAAGGAAGCTGCGACCGGCCCGGAAATGGCCAAGCTGCCGGCCGACAAGGTGGTGTGCATCTACGGTGCCGAAGAAGTCGACGAGAGTGGCTGCACCGACAAGACCGCTGTCGGCGAAGCCGTGAAGCTGCCTGGCGGCCATCACTTCGACGAGAACTACCCGGCGCTGGCCAAGCGTCTGGTAGACATCATCGAGAAGCGCCAGGGCAAGACCCCGGCCGAATAAGCGCCCACAAAAAAGCCCCCGCTGCCGCAAGGCACCGGGGGCTTTTTGTTGGGCTTACATTTCTACTTGAGTGCCGAGCTCGATCACCCGGTTAACCGGCAACTTGAAGAAGCGCAGGTTGCCGTTGGCGTTCTTCAGCATGAACGCGAACAACCCTTCGCGCCAACGCGCCATGCCCTTGATGCGGGACGCGATCACGGTTTCGCGGCTGAGGAAGTAGGTGGTGCGCATCGGGCTGAAATCCAGGTCATCCAGATGGCACAGCTTCAGCGCTTCGGGCACGTCCGGTTCATCGACGAAACCAAAGTGCAGGATCACCCGGAAGAAGCCCTCGCCATAGGAATCGACCTCGAAACGACGCTGGGCCGGTACACGCGGGATGTCTTCGTAGACCACCGTCAACAGCACCACCTGCTCATGCAGCACCTGGTTATGCAGCAAGTTATGCAGCAAGGCGTGGGGCACGGCATCCGGGCGTGCGGTCAGGAACACCGCCGTGCCTTGCACGCGATGAGGCGGCTGCACACGGATACTGCTGATAAAGATCGGCAGCGGCAGCCCACCTTCGTCCAGCCGGTCCACCAGCAGCTCCTTGCCGCGCTTCCAGGTGGTCATGAGGATAAACAACACAATCCCCGCCAATACCGGAAACGCACCACCCTGCACGATCTTCGGCACGTTGGCGGCAAAGAACAGCCCATCCACCAACAGGAAACCGATCAACACCGGGATAGCCAGTACCGGCGGCCATTTCCACAGCAACAGCATCACCGCCGACACCAGAATGCTGGTGATCAACATGGTGCCCGTCACCGCCACACCGTAGGCCGAAGCCAGGGCGTTGGAGGACTCGAAGCCCAGCACCAGCAGGATCACGCCCACCATCAGTGACCAGTTCACCGCGCCGATGTAGATCTGGCCTTGCTCGGCGCTGGAAGTGTGCTGGATATGCATGCGCGGGATGTAACCGAGCTGGATCGCCTGACGGGTCAGGGAGAACGCCCCGGAGATCACCGCCTGGGAAGCAATCACGGTGGCTAAAGTGGACAACGCCACCAGCGGGACCAGAGCCCACTCCGGTGCCAGCAGGTAGAACGGGTTGCGGGCTGCCTCTGGATTTTCCAGCAGCAGCGCGCCCTGGCCAAAGTAGTTGAGCACCAACGCCGGCAGCACCAGGGCGAACCAGGCACGGGCAATCGGCTTGCGTCCGAAGTGGCCCATGTCGGCGTACAGCGCCTCGGCGCCGGTCAATGCCAGTACCACCGCACCGAGAATCGCCACGCCCATGCCAGGGTGAACGATGAAGAAGCGCACGCCCCACACAGGGTTGAGGGCATTGAGCACCTCAGGGTGCTGGATGATTCCATGGATGCCCAGGCCGGCCAACACCAGGAACCACAGCACCATCACCGGGCCGAACAGCTTGCCGATGCGGTCCGTGCCATGTTTCTGGATCAGGAACAGCCCCACCAGCACCACCAGCGAAAGCGGCACCACCCAGCGCTCAAGGCCATCAAACGCCAGTTCCAGGCCTTCGACCGCCGACAATACCGAGATCGCCGGGGTGATCATGCTGTCGCCGTAAAACAGCGCCGCACCGATCAGGCCGAGAATCACCAGCACCGAACGCAACTTGGGGTAAGGTGCCGCCGCCCGCCGGGCCAAAGCCGTCAGGGCCATGATGCCGCCCTCGCCCTGGTTATCCGCGCGCAGGATAAACAGCACGTACTTGATCGAAACGACCCAGACCAGCGACCAGAAAATCAGCGCCAGGATCCCGAAGACCCCGTCGTGATTGACCTGAACCCCATAACCGCCAGCAAACACCTCTTTAAGGGTGTAGAGCGGGCTGGTGCCGATATCGCCGTAAACCACCCCCACTGCCGCCACCAGCATGCCGATCGGCTTTGCGTTGGACTGCTCGGCACCTGCTGCCTGACTACTTGCCTGACCCATCAACCACTCCTGCCCTTTGACCTGCGGTCTTTTATAAACAGCGCGCCTGCTGCGGGCGCCTATGCTGTCCACAGCATGCGCTGTTTTACTTCTCGTTACAGACGATTTATTGACCGAGGAAATTCACTCAGGTGCAACGGCGCGAAGCATAGCGCAGCACTCGTCGTATTTCCCTGCATAAAGCTGGTCAAGAGCGATTCCCGTCGCTAGAATTGCGCACTTTTTGATCAGAGGCACACCAAGTGCCCATCCGCCACCCTTCGTGCACGACGGGCGGCGTCATTCAATACCGAGGTTAGACATGTCCACCACCATCGCAAAAGCCAACCCCAAGGTCGGCTTTGTATCCCTGGGTTGCCCGAAGGCTCTGGTCGACTCCGAACGCATCCTTACGCAACTGCGCATGGAAGGCTATGACGTCGTGTCCACCTACCAGGACGCGGACGTGGTGGTGGTCAACACTTGTGGCTTCATCGACTCGGCCAAGGCCGAGTCCCTGGAAGTGATCGGCGAAGCCATCAAGGAAAACGGCAAGGTGATCGTCACCGGCTGCATGGGCGTGGAAGAAGGCAACATCCGCAACGTGCACCCGAGCGTGCTGGCCGTGACCGGCCCGCAGCAGTACGAGCAAGTGGTCAACGCCGTGCACGACGTAGTGCCGCCGCGCCAGGACCACAACCCGCTGATCGACCTGGTGCCGCCGCAGGGCATCAAGCTGACGCCGCGCCACTACGCCTACCTGAAGATTTCCGAAGGCTGCAACCACAGCTGCAGCTTCTGCATCATCCCGTCGATGCGCGGCAAACTGGTGAGCCGCCCGGTAGGCGACGTGCTGGACGAGGCCCAGCGCCTGGTCAAATCCGGCGTGAAAGAGCTGCTGGTGATCTCCCAGGACACCAGCGCCTACGGCGTCGACGTCAAATACCGCACTGGCTTCTGGAACGGCGCGCCGGTGAAAACCCGCATGACCGAACTCTGCGAAGCCCTGAGCAGCCTCGGCGTATGGGTGCGCCTGCACTACGTTTACCCGTACCCGCACGTTGACGAGTTGATCCCGCTGATGGCCGCCGGCAAGATCCTGCCGTACCTGGACATCCCGTTCCAGCACGCCAGCCCGAAAATCCTCAAGGCCATGAAACGCCCGGCCTTCGAAGACAAGACCCTGGCGCGCATCAAGAACTGGCGCGAGATCTGCCCGGACCTGATCATCCGCTCCACCTTCATCGTCGGCTTCCCCGGCGAAACCGAAGAAGACTTCCAGTACCTGCTGGACTGGCTGACCGAGGCCCAGCTGGACCGCGTCGGCTGCTTCCAGTACTCGCCGGTGGAAGGTGCTCCGGCCAACCTGCTGGACGCTGCCATCGTGCCGGACGACGTCAAGCAGGACCGTTGGGAGCGCTTCATGGCGCACCAGCAGGCCATCAGCTCGGCGCGCCTGCAACTGCGCATCGGCCGTGAGATCGAAGTACTGATCGACGAAGTCGACGAGCAAGGCGCTGTAGGCCGCTGCTTCTTCGATGCACCGGAAATCGACGGTAACGTGTTCATCGACGATGCCAGCGGCCTGAAGCCGGGCGACAAGGTCTGGTGCACCGTGACCGACGCCGACGAGTACGACCTGTGGGCTGAAAAACGCGCATAAGGTGTAAAGAATTGAAAAAGCCCTGCCTCTGGACAAGATGCGGGGCTTTTTTAGGTCTATCGTTTTGCCCATCGGCGCCAATCATCGGCAAGGGGCAGCGGGCATGCGTCAGCATTCGGTTATCCATACACCCAAATCCAGCGACTATCAGGAACTGACCCGCATCTGGGAGGCTTCGGTGCGGGCCACCCATGACTTCCTGCCGGACAGTTACATCGAGCTGCTGAAAAACCTGGTGCTGACCCGCTACCTCGACGCGGTGATGCTGATCTGCACCAAGGACTCGCGCCAGCGCATCACCGGGTTTGCCGGGGTGGCCGCGGGCAAGGTCGAGATGCTGTTTATCGACCCCGAGCACCGTGGCCAGGGCCTGGGCCGGCAATTGCTGCGCTATGCCATCGAGTCGATGAATGCCGATCAACTGGACGTCAACGAACAGAACCCGCAAGCCCTGGGCTTTTACTTCAAGCAGGGCTTTGAGGTGATCGGACGCACGGACCATGACGGCATGGGCCAGCCTTATCCGTTGCTGCACATGCGTTTGCGCCAGGCCCAGCCACAGGCACGTCGCGGCTAAATGAAATGGAGCCGGGATTAACCGGCGCCACACAGGTACAATAGCCGCCCCCTTTTGTTTCGGCCCTTGTCATGACTGAACCCCTACGCCTCTCCAAACGCCTCATCGAACTGGTCGGTTGCTCCCGTCGGGAGGCTGAGCTGTTCATCGAAGGCGGCTGGGTCACGGTGGACGGCGAAGTGATCGACGAGCCGCAGTTCAAGGTCACCACCCAGAAGGTCGAGCTTGACCCTGAGGCCAAGGCCACAGCGCCGGAGCCGGTGACCATCCTGCTCCACGCCCCCGCCGGCGTGGATGCCGAGACAGCCATGGCGTCGATCAACGCCGAGACCCTGTCGGAAGAACACCGCTTCAGCAAGCGCCCGCTCAAGGGCCACTTCCTGCGCCTGACCGCCAGCAGTGACCTGCAAGCCAAGGCCAGCGGCCTGCTGGTGTTCACTCAGGACTGGAAGATTTTGCGCAAGCTGACCGCTGACGCGAACAAGATCGAACAGGAATACGTGGTGGAGGTGTCCGGCGACATGGTCGCCCACGGCCTGAACCGCCTCAACCATGGCCTGACCTACAAAGGTAAGGAATTGCCGGCGGTGAAAGCCAGCTGGCAGAACGAGAACCGCCTGCGCTTTGCGCTGAAAAACCCGCAACCGGGTGTGATTGCCTTGTTCTGCGAAGCCGTCGGCCTGAAAGTCGTCGCCATTCGACGCATCCGCATTGGCGGAGTCTCCATCGGCAAAGTGCCGGTAGGCCAATGGCGCTATCTGTCCGGCAAAGAAAAGTTCTAAGACTTTTTTCGCCGCCGAATCTCTCGATACCGCCTGCCTGGGCGGTGTCCACAGTTGAATGACCAGGATTGCCCACCATGATTCACAACGACGTACTGCGCAGCGTGCGCTACATGCTCGACATCAGCGACAACAAGATGGTCGAGATCATCAAGCTCGGCGGCATGGAAGTCACCAAGGACGACCTGCTGACCTACCTCAAGAAAGACGAGGAAGAAGGCTTCGTGTTCTGCCCGGACGAAGTCATGGCGCATTTCCTCGATGGCCTGGTGATCTTCAAGCGCGGCAAGGACGAGAGCCGTCCACCGCAGCCGATCGAACTGCCGGTGACCAACAACATCGTCCTGAAGAAACTGCGCGTGGCCTTCGAACTGAAGGAAGACGACATGCACGCAATCCTCAAGGCCTCCGAGTTCCCGGTGTCCAAGCCTGAGCTGAGCGCACTGTTCCGCAAGTTCGGCCACACCAACTACCGCACCTGTGGTGACCAGCTGTTGCGCAACTTCCTCAAGGGCTTGACCCTGCGCGTTCGCGCCTAAACCCGTGAACTACAGCGTCTCGCCCATCGGCTTTGTCCGCTCCTGCTTCAAGGAGAAGTTCGCCATCCCGCGCCAGCCACAACTGGCGCCTGCCGCCCGGGGCGTGCTGGAGTTGGTGGCGCCATTCGACCAGGGTGAGGCGGTGCAGGGTTTGGAACAGGTCAGCCATGTGTGGCTGCTGTTCCTGTTCCACCAGGCGCTGGAAGACAAGCCCCGCCTGAAAGTGCGCCCGCCGCGCCTGGGTGGCAACACGTCCATGGGCGTGTTCGCCACCCGCGCGACGCACCGGCCCAACGGCATCGGCCAGTCAGTGGTCAAGCTGGACAAGGTGGAAGATGGGCGCCTGTGGATATCCGGGATCGACCTGCTGGATGGCACACCGATTCTCGACATCAAGCCGTACGTGCCGTACGCAGACATAGTTGACACTGCGACCAACAGCATCGCCAGCGCTGCGCCACAGCTGATTCCCGTGCAGTGGCTGAAGACTGCGCTGCAACAGGCAGAAGGCCACGCTCAGCGCCTTGGCGAGCCATTGGTGGCGTTGATCGAGCAGTGCCTGGCGCAGGATCCACGGCCGGCGTACCAGACGCCGGGGCCGGAGCGGGAATACGGGACGCAGTTCTGGGATGTTGATGTGCGCTGGCACTATCCCGAAGCCGGGATGATTTGTGTGCTGGAAGTCGTGTCGGCCGGGTAAACCGGAAACAAATGTGGGAGCGGGCTTGCTCGCGAAAGCGGTGGATCAGTCAATACATCTGGTGACTGTTACACCGCTTTCGCGAGCAAGCCCGCTCCCACATTTTTTTGCGTCGCGCTTATTTCTCGACGAACGCACGCTCGATCAGGTAGTCACCCGGCTCACGCATACGCGGGGAGACCTTCAGGCCGAAGCTGTTGAGCACTTCGCTGGTTTCATCCAGCATGCTCGGGCTGCCGCACAGCATGGCGCGGTCGTCTTCAGGATTGATCGGCGGCAGGCCGATATCGCTGAACAGCTTGCCGCTGCGCATCAGGTCGGTCAGGCGGCCTTCGTTTTCGAACGGCTCGCGGGTCACGGTCGGGTAGTAGATCAACTTGTCACGGAGGGCCTCGCCGAAGAACTCGTTCTGCGGCAGGTGCTCGGTGATGAATTCGCGGTAGGCGACTTCGTTGACGTAACGCACGCCGTGGCACAGGATCACTTTTTCGAAACGCTCGTAGGTTTCCGGGTCCTGGATCACGCTCATGAACGGCGCCAGGCCAGTGCCGGTGCTGAGCAGGTACAGGTGCTTGCCCGGCTTCAAATCGTCAAGCACCAGGGTGCCCGTCGGTTTTTTGCTGATGATGATCTCGTCGCCTTCCTTCAAGTGCTGCAATTGGGAAGTCAGCGGGCCATCAGGCACCTTGATGCTGAAGAACTCCAGATGCTCTTCCCAGTTCGGGCTGGCAATCGAGTAAGCGCGCATGAGCGGGCGGCCGTTGGGCTGTTGCAGGCCGATCATCACGAACTGACCGTTCTCGAAGCGCAGGCCCGGATCGCGGGTGCACTTGAAGCTGAACAGAGTGTCGTTCCAGTGATGAACACTGAGGACACGCTCGTGGTTCATGTTGCTCATGTACGGGGGACTCCTGGAAATGGGTCTGCGCCAAATGATGGATGCGCAATTGCACAGCATTCTAATGGCGGCGACAATATCTGTTAACTGGATTATTAAGATAAGGGTTATCGGTTATATCGATATGCGATTTACTCTACGTCAACTGCAAGTCTTCGTCGCCGTCGCCCAGCAGGAAAGCGTCTCGCGCGCTGCTGGCCTTCTGGCCTTATCTCAATCCGCCGCCAGCACGTCGATTACCGAGCTGGAGCGTCAATCCAGCTGCCAGTTGTTCGACCGCGCGGGCAAACGCCTGAGCCTCAACGCCCTCGGTCACCAGCTATTGCCCCAGGCGGTGGCACTGCTGGACCAGGCCAAGGAGATCGAGGACCTGCTCAACGGCAAGTCGGGCTTCGGCTCCCTGGCGGTCGGGGCCACGCTGACCATCGGCAACTACCTGGCCACGCTGCTGATCGGCAGCTTCATGCAACAGCATCCCGAGAGCCAGGTGAAGCTGCATGTGCAGAACACTGCGCATATCGTGCATCAGGTGGCGCACTACGAAATTGATCTGGGTCTAATCGAAGGCGACTGCAGCCACCCGGACATCGAGGTGCAAACCTGGGTGGAAGATGAACTGGTGGTGTTCTGCGCACCCCAGCATCACTTGGCCAAGCGCGGCCAGGCGACCATGGAAGAGCTGACCCATGAAGCGTGGATCCTGCGGGAACAAGGCTCTGGAACACGCCTGACCTTTGACCAGGCCATGCGGCATCACCGCAGCGCGCTGAATATCCGCCTGGAGCTGGAACACACCGAGGCAATCAAACGCGCGGTGGAATCAGGCTTGGGGATTGGCTGCATTTCCCGGCTGGCGCTGCGCGACGCCTTCCGGCGTGGCAGCCTGGTACCGGTGGAAACCCCGGACCTGGACCTGGCCCGGCAGTTCTACTTCATCTGGCACAAGCAGAAGTACCAGACCTCGGCGATGCGCGAATTCCTCGAGCTGTGCCGGTCGTTCACCGCCGGGGTGCAGCGCAGCGACGAGATTGTACTGCCGACCATTGCCTAGATCAGGATCACGGCCCACACCAGGGTAATCATGGTCAGCGCTACGAACTGCGCGGCGCTGCCCATGTCCTTGGCATTTTTCGACAAGGGGTGCAGGTCCAGGGAAATCCGGTCGATCGCCGCTTCGACGGCGGAGTTGAGCAACTCGACGATCAACGCCAGCAGGCACACGGCGATCAGCAGCGCCCGCTCTACCCGGCTGACGTTAAGGAAGAAACTCAGCGGGATCAGGATGACATTGAGCAACACCAGCTGACGAAACGCCGCCTCGCCGGTGAAAGCCGCACGCAGGCCATCCAGGGAATATCCGCCTGCGTTGAAAATACGTTTGATACCGGTTTGACCCTTGAAAGGCGACATAGAGTAGGCAACTGAGCAAAAAGGTGTGGGGAAACTAGAGCAAGCAAAGTCAAAAAAACGTGAATGAACAGCGTCTTAATGCTGCGAAATTGACTCAAGTTGTTGCAAGAGCAGCGCCGCCTGGGTTCGCGTACGTACGCCGAGCTTGCGGAAGATCGCCGTGACGTGAGCCTTGATGGTCGCTTCCGACACGCTCAGCTCGTAGGCAATCTGTTTGTTCAATAGACCTTCGCAGACCATGGTCAATACGCGGAACTGCTGGGGCGTGAGGCTGGCCAGGCCATCACGCGCGGCCTTGGCTTCGTCGGAGACGTTGATCTCTTCAAAGGCCTGCGGCGGCCAGGAGACATCGCCATCCAGCACCGTGCGCACGGCTTTCTGGATGTCTTCCATGGAGCTGGACTTGGGAATGAAACCACTGGCACCGAACTCCTTGGAGCGCACCACCACCGACGCCTCTTCCTGGGCCGATACCATCACCACCGGTATCTGCGGGTATTGCCCACGCAGCAGCACCAGCCCGGAAAAACCGTAGGCACCCGGCATGTTCAGGTCCAGCAGGACCAGGTCCCAGTCGGACTTTTCGGTAAGGCGGGTTTCCAGCTCGGCAATGCTGGCGACCTCGACGAGGCGTACATCCGGCCCCAGGCCCAACGTGACCGCCTGGTGCAGCGCACTGCGAAACAGCGGGTGGTCATCGGCAATCAGGATTTCGTATGTGGCCATTTATTAAATGATCCTGTTTTTTAGGGCGGCACTGATGGGTTCAGTGCTCGCCAACGCGCAAGGTGGCTGCCAGGCCAGCAGTCACCAAAGGGCGCGCTCAACGTCAAAAAGCGACGTATCCAATCTGTGACAGCGCCCCAATCGGCGCCAAGCATGCCCAGCGTAGCCTGGGTGGTCAAGCGCTACGCCCGTGGCTATTTTAGCGGGCTGCGCGTTTGCGCGGCCATCATGCAAAGGTCGGCTGGCCATGACACCTATAGATAAGGTGCAAGGCGAGTATGGACGACATCGGCCGGGTCCAGCGCCAGTTGAAACTTGGCGGCCAGGTAGTGGGTGCTGAATACGTCCAGATAGGCATCCAGGACTTCACTGGCTGCGGCATCTTCAGCCAGCTCCAGGCACAGCGCGGCGACTTCGGCGGTGCAGAAGTGGTCATCACGCTTGGAGCGACGCAGCTTGTAGCGCGACAGTTGCTCGGGCGCCAGGCTCAGCACCGGCAAGTGCTCCAGGTACGGGCTCTTGCGGAACATCTTGCGCGCCTCGCTCCAGGTGCCGTCCAGCAAAATAAACAGCGGGCGCTTGCCCTCCTCCAGCCTGACCTGATGGACCACCCGCTCCGGGGCCACGAATTCGCCGGGAAAGACGATGTATGGCTGCCATTGCGGGTCGTCCAGCAAGGTCAGCAACTCCGGCTCAACCTCAGTGCGCGACCAGGGGAACGCGGACGTGTCGTTGATCACATCGGCAATCAGCCAGCCGGTGTTGCTGGGTTTCATCGGCTCTACGTCGTGCATCAGCAGGCACATGCCGGATCTGGCCTGGACCTTGGGCCGCCAGGCGCACAGGCAGTACTCGGGAATCACCCGGCAGCCGGGGCAGCGTTCGGCCCGCGAGCCTCGCGCTACAAACGGTTTTACGGCACGGGCCAGGCGCTGCGTGCGCAAACGGGAGACGGCATGGCTCATCGGGTGCGCCGCAGGGAAGTGGAAATCGACACGGATAGAACTCGGAAGGCAAAAGTTACCGCAGTTTACCAGAGCCGCCCCCGGCCACCTGCACTTCCCGGCAATAGGCTGGCCCTAGGGGCAAGCGGTCACCTATAATCCCGCGCCACTGAACGCACAGCGCAGTGGCTGGTCTATGCACCAGTAACCGAATCAGGAGAGTTTCATGCTGCGTCTTATGACACGCCTTGTAGTTCCGTCCGTCGCCCTCGCGCTGGTGTTGCCTCTGGGTGCCCAAGCGGCCTCGTTGCTGGAGGCTCAACTGAACAGGAAGCTGCAAAGCGTCGCAGAGGAAACCAACAAAGAACTGCCACGGGAAATTGACGAAAAGACCCTGGAAGTTGCCTACACCGTTGAAGGCTTGCAGCTGATTGACCATCTGAGCGTACTGCCCGACCGCGCCGAGCAAATGCGCGCCAACCCCAAGGCTGTGTACTTCCAGCTCGGCCAAAGTGTGTGCCTGAACAAGGGTTACCGCGAGCTGATGGCCAAGGGCGCGATCATGCGCTATGAAATCACCGAGAACAAAACCAACCGCCCGGTAGCCTCGGTGAAGTTCCAGGAAGCAGATTGCCCGGCACCGGCTGCCGAGAAGAAGAAAAAGTAAGCGATAACTCCTGTCGCGCGCCGCTGACCAGCGGCGCGCAATATACCCCTCTGCACTCTCCGCCATTGCCCGCCCGCGGCAGCGTCTAAACTCCCTCAGAAGTGATCAATAAGCGGTTGCCAGCCAAGACTTTATAGGCTCATGATCAATTCATCCTGAACGCCTGGAACATCGGGTTTTCACACCGTCCTGTAACATTTTCAGGGCAAAAGAGGGTTGCCCTCCTGAGCGTGCAATGCAAAGGTTTTTAATCATAAGGAATATACAGAACCGGTTTCGCCCACCTCGTTAATCAGAGGCAACGACACATGCAGTGTCGTGGTCCCGACGAATCTCTCGCCGGCACCCAGGGTTCTGTGAAGAAGGAGAAGTTGAATGCCTTACGAACCGAATGAACTCCTGATCCGTCAATTTGAAGAAAACGGCACCGACCTCACGCAGCAGGTCGACGCGCAACTCCACTTGATTGCGCCCAACAGCCCAAATATCCCCCTTTATCGCGACATGATCTTCACCGTGTTGCGCATGGCCCAGGACGACCGCAGCCGCTGGAATGCCAAGATCACCTTGCAGGCGATCCGGGAACTGGACCACGCCTTCCGCGTGCTCGAACAGTTCAAGGGGCGGCGCAAAGTCACGGTGTTCGGCTCGGCGCGCACGCCGGTGGAAAGCCCGCTGTACGCACTGGCCCGGGAAGTGGGCGCGGTCCTGGCCCGTTCGGACCTGATGGTGATCACCGGCGGTGGCGGCGGCATCATGGCGGCGGCCCACGAGGGTGCTGGCCTGGAGCACAGCCTGGGGTTCAACATCACCCTGCCCTTTGAACAGCACGCCAACCCGACCATCGATGGCACCGAGAACCTGCTGTCCTTCCACTTCTTCTTTACCCGCAAGCTGTTCTTCGTCAAGGAAGCCGACGCCTTGATCCTGTGCCCGGGCGGTTTCGGTACCCTGGATGAAGCGCTGGAGGTGCTGACCCTGATCCAGACCGGCAAAAGCCCGCTGGTACCGGTGGTGCTGCTGGATGCACCGGGCGGTAGCTTCTGGCAAGGCGCACTGGACTTTATCCGCAGCCAGCTTGAGGCCAATCGCTACATCCTGCCCACCGACCTCAAGCTGGTCCGCCTGGTGTACAGCGCCGAAGAGGCGGTGGACGAAATCAACCAGTTCTACGCCAACTTTCACTCCACCCGCTGGCTGAAGCGCCAGTTTGTGATTCGCATGAATCATCCGTTGAGTGACCGCGCACTGGCCCACCTGCAGGAGGCGTTCGCCAGCCTTCGCCTCAGTGGCGACTTTCAACAAATCGCGTACACCGGCGAAGAGCATGACGAGCCAAGCTTCAGCCATCTGACGCGGCTGGTGTTCAACTTCAACGGGCGTGATCAGGGACGGTTGCGGGAATTGGTGGATTACATCAACTTGCCGGAAAACTGGGCCCAGGCTCAGGGGAAAACGCAGCAGCGGGTGACGGAGACGGCGTGACCTGACACTGAAACGAAAAAAGGCCCGCTATTTTCATAGCGGGCCTTTTGGGTTGTGCCAGTAGAAGATGCGCAGGTTGGGGCCGCTGCGCAGCCCAGCGGGAGCAAGCTCCCTCGCCACACCAAGCCCCGCAATGATCAGGGCAACCATTTACCAGGCGCAGCCTTCAGTCATCCATATCCCGACCGCTCAACAGGCGACTGATCATCTCCATCGAAAACCCGCGATAACTCAGGAAGCGACCTTGCTTGGCCCGCTCACGCGCATCAATAGGCAGATGACCGGCAAACTTGCGCCGCCAGGTTTCTTCCAGTTGCGCCTGCCAACTGATGCCGCACTCACGCAACGCGAGTTCGATATCAGCACGCTGCAGGCCACGCTGGCTCAGCTCTTCACGAATTCGTGCAGGGCCATAGCCGGATCGGGCTCGGTAGGAGACGAAACTTTCGAGGTAACGGGACTCCGACAGCAGCCCTTCTTCCGTCAAACGGTCAAGGGCTGCGTCGATCATCTCGGGATCTGCGCCACGCTGACGCAGCTTACGCGTCAGCTCGACTCGACCATGCTCGCGCCGTGCGAGCAGGTCCATTGCAGTGCGCCTTACGGCGACGGGTGTATCCAGGACAACGCTCATCGTTTGCTTCAGATGTCAGTGTCGACTTCTTCTACTTCTTCAACCGGCTCGCGGTTGGCGGCAGCCTTGACGTCAGGTGCCGGGGTCAGCAACTTGTCGCGGATCTGCTTCTCGAGCGTAGCGGCAACATCCGGGTTATCCGCAAGGAACTTGGCCGAGTTGGCCTTGCCCTGGCCGATCTTGCTGCCGTTGTAGGCATACCAGGCACCGGATTTCTCGACGAAACCGTGCAGCACGCCCAGGTCGATCATCTCGCCGTTCAGGTAGATACCCTTGCCGTAGAGAATCTGGAACTCGGCCTGACGGAACGGCGGGGCCACCTTGTTCTTCACGACTTTAACGCGGGTTTCGCTACCGACAACCTCGTCACCTTCCTTCACCGCGCCAGTACGACGGATGTCCAGACGGACCGAAGCGTAGAACTTCAGCGCGTTACCACCGGTGGTGGTTTCCGGGCTGCCGAACATCACGCCGATCTTCATCCGGATCTGGTTGATGAAGATCACCAGGCAGTTGGCGTTCTTGATGTTACCGGTGATTTTACGCAGGGCCTGGGACATCAAGCGGGCTTGAAGGCCCACGTGCATGTCGCCCATTTCGCCTTCGATTTCAGCCTTGGGTACCAGGGCTGCCACGGAGTCGACCACGATCACGTCGATGGCGTTGGAGCGCACCAGCATATCGGTGATTTCCAGCGCTTGCTCACCGGTGTCCGGTTGCGAAACCAGCAGGTCGTCAACGTTGACGCCCAGCTTGCCGGCGTATTCAGGATCCAGGGCGTGCTCGGCATCGACGAACGCACAGGTGGCGCCCATTTTTTGTGCCTGGGCAATCACCGACAGGGTCAGGGTGGTTTTACCGGAAGATTCAGGACCGTAGATCTCAACGATACGGCCTTTTGGCAGGCCGCCAATGCCGAGCGCGATGTCCAGACCCAGAGAGCCAGTGGAGATAGCCGGGATCGCCTGACGGTCGTGATCGCCCATACGCATTACGGCACCCTTGCCGAATTGACGTTCGATCTGACCCAGGGCCGCAGCCAAGGCTTTCTTCTTGTTGTCGTCCATTAAAGTCCTCACGTAATCAATAAGGCCTGGCGGCCAACACCTGTATAAGTAGACAGTATTGTTCCACAAAGATCCGTGATCGCCTACCCCTGATTTTCTATTTCTGCTGCAGCTCGTCGCAACAAGCCCTCTAGCGCGGCCTTTACCGTTTGTCGGCGGACCTCGTCGCGGTTGCCGGGGAAGTGTTCGAGCTCGGCGGTAACCTCATCGCCCACGCCCCAGGCCAGCCATACGGTGCCCACCGGCTTGTCCGGCGAACCGCCATCGGGCCCGGCCACGCCGCTGACTGCCACGGCAAAACGCGCCAGGCTTTTCTCCTGGGCGCCCCGCACCATCGCCTCCACCACTTCGCGGCTGACGGCACCGACCTTGGGGAACAGGGCTTCCGGTACATTCAGTTGCCGGGTCTTCTGGCGATTGGAATACGTGACATAGCCCGCCTCGAACCAGGCCGAACTCCCGGGAATCCGCGTGATTGCCTCGGCGATACCGCCGCCGGTGCACGACTCGGCCGTCGTGACGTGGGCATTGAGAACCTGCAAGCGTCGGCCAAGTTCAGCGGCGAGTTGAGTAATTTCCTTCACGGTCATCTCCTGGAGTGGACGGGCGTTCGCCTACCCTACAGGAGCCCATGGGCCATGCAAGTTACAAGAGACTAACGCGCGACAGCCCGGACATACGCCTGGCAGGCGCGCAAGGCGATCATTGCGTTATCGCCGTCGTCGGTGATGCCGATAATTCGTTGAGCATGCGCCGGGTCAAGTCGGGCTCGCGGGGCGCCATGAACCACGCTGCCGGGGGTGGCGGTGGCTGGCATTGGGCAGCCGCTGGCTGAATCGCTGGCGTCGAGAAGGACTGACAACCGCACATCAGCAGTGGCCAGGCGATCCCGCAGGTAAGCCTGAGCGCGTTGTGCATCGGAAAGCTCCCGGGTGTGTTGTTGGTCGCTGGCGCTGAGTTGTTGCTCCAGTGCCAGCCGTTTGTCCTGTTCGGCCTGTTGTTGCTGGCTGAGTGCTGCGGCATGCAGAGCCTGCAGGTGCTCGAGTTGTGCGCCATATCGCCAAGCCTGTACCTGCCAGGCAACACCCGCCGAAACTGCGAACAACAGGCAAAACCCAAGCAGGCGATACGACGTCAGGAAGCCCATGACACCGCCTTCGCCCGCGCCCACAGTTGCATACGGTTCTCCAGACCGTTGAGGCCACCATTGATGCGCCGGGTGATCGTGGTGAACTGGTCCTGGTCAGCCAACTCGTTCAAGCCATTGCGCTGCCAGAACCACGCGGCAGATTCGCACGCCCATTGCGGCGTCTCCAGCAACTCCGGTTGGTGCAACAAACGCTCATCACCGAACAGTGCCTGACTGCACGCCAGGTAGTTGCGCCGGCCGGTGATCTGGATCAGGCCGCGGCCGCGATACTTCTGGCCGTCGCCATCGGCTTCCGGGGTGTTGCCCAGGCGGGCGGCCAGGGTGCCGGTGTCGTACTTGCTCAGGTATTGATCGCTGCCCAGCTCACGTACGTAACGCAGTTCGCCGGATTCGTGGCCGATTTGGGCGAGGAAGGCGGCGATGCGGTTGGGTGTGGTGATTTGGCGGTTGGACATGGCTGTGTTCAGCGCAGATACGAAAACGCCCGCTTGGGCGCGGGCGTTGGGCATGATTTGCACCAGATCATTCTGGGTTATCGGCATGAAAAAACCTCCGAACTCACGAGCACCACACTATTGTACAAGGCCAACCATCCAGTCCGGTTTAACCGGTCGAAATTCGGAGGCTGGAAACTTCGAGTTCTGCGGCCAATCACGCAGCAGTTGGAAATAAGCCAGCAGTTGCGCAAATTGTCCTTCTGTCAGCGTGGTATCTCGCTTCAGATCGGACTCATCCCGATGGCGCTCGCGAAGCCACTTGATACTGTCGATTTCCGAATCCCGCCAGAGTCGTTCGGATTCACACTCGTTCGTGTTCCTCAGTTTTTCATCGAGATGCCAGGACGAGCCATCCCAAACGTGATCTGACCCGGGGCGTTTCAGCGAGGTAAGTTCCAACGGCAACTCACCTAACTGCTGCCATTGGATCTCCTCGCCGGTATCCGTTCGATACACAAGGCCGCGCAGGTCCGGAACCAGGTTCCAGATAGCTTGAGCATCTTTAACGTGAACCGCAGCAAAGCCGGGCTCGGTTACAGGAGGGGCTTCACTGAAAGCCATGGAGGGGATAAGCCAGGCCCCCTCGACAAGTGGATCGGGGTCAGCAAAAGCCGTTCCGATGTATTCGCCCGTCACCGGGTGTGCCTGATAAATAACAGGGGCAGAAGCAGTCATGATTGACCTCAGTACTTGATGCACATAAGACGGGAAGTGTTGCGCGGACGCGTTTCGTTGGCGGTGCGTGGAATACCATTGACGCCGTTGGTTACGGGGTCACCGGTGCTGCCAATGTTGAACGATGCGTTGGAACCACCGCCCACGCCGTTCCAGTTGCCTGGGCTCCCGTTCAGGGTGGTGCCAGGACGAGGGCCGTGCCAATGGCCTTGCATCGCATCCAGTTGCAACGACCCCAGCCCGCGTTGCGGGTCCACGCCGCGTCCATCGTCAAAGCCACGGATGAACTCACCACGGCTGTCCGGCAGGTTAAACGTAGTGCTTCCGTCACCAGCGCCAAACGTCGTCCCTATCACGTCAAACAGCTTTGAATAGGCTGTACGAGAAACCGCAGCACCGTTCTCTTTCAAAAACCCAGCCGGTGCCGAGGCACCGCAATACTGAATCGTCGTCCCGACCGGAACCCCCATCGACGCTGGGTCGAGATTTCCAGAGTGCCAGAGCCTTCGTGTTGGGCTCCAGACCTTAGCCTGAGAGCAGCCTCGGATGTAGACATCCGGTTCTGTGTTCCCCTGCTGAAAACCAATCTGCCCCGCGTAATTTCCGTCGCCGTAAGGGATATTCACCAATCCGACGTAGTTGGCGAAACTGGTATTCCCGGCACTGTAATAATAAAACCCGCCGGGTAGCCCAACGGTATCAATCGCGGCAGCAGGTGCAACATTGCCACCCAGTCCGTATTGGCCAATGCTCAGCGCATCTGTCACACCATAGCCCGCAAGGGTCGTGGCCTTATCCGCTTTGGTTGAAGGGTTGAAGTTGATCTCAGACCAAATTTTCTTCGAACTCCAGAGCAACTCACCGTCCGCGTTCATCGCGAGTGCTCGAGCAATTATCTTGCCCCAATGGAACATGATTCGTGGTGCATAGTTGAAATCTCGTGTGGAATCAGAAACTTCTTGCGCTTCACGAATTTCCAGTGCGCCCCCCTGTCCATTGCCGATCTCACCCAATATGCTGGAAGAAAGACTTGGGCGCTGCTGGGACGTACGGCCTACCACCAGAGCATCCGTAATCCCATACCCCGCCAACGTCGTCGGCTTATTCCTCAACTTCAACCAATCACTCAACACACTCAACGCTTGCGCCAGCTGATCGGTCTTCGTCTCATCCGGCGCAATCCCCGCCGCCGCCAGCACATTCAAAATCTCCTGCGTAACCCCATTCCCCCAAGCCGCCGGAATCAAACTCCCCGGCGTCCCGGTCACCGGGTTTTCATCCACAAACTTGCCATTCACCAGCCCAACGCTGGGCACACTCTTTGGATAATCCACGCTTCTATCCTCTAGTCATAATTGATGTGCACCTGCGTATGAGCAGGTGCGCTGCGATGAATCAGGCACTCCAGGGCATTGCCCGGGTTGACGCCAAACCGCTCTCCCCAATAACTCGCCCCAAACCGCCGCCCCAAGTGCTGGCGGCCGCCGGTGTTGAGCGTCCACATGAAGTGCGCCTGCCAGGTGCCAAAATGCGCCGCGCCAAACCGTGAGCGGCCCATGCGCGGGGCGCGATGTTCAGTGACACTGGCGTCGGGATAACCCTGGCTGCGGGCGATTTCGATGTAGTACGCGGCGCGCTGGCTGCCCACCGCCAACAGACGTCGACGCACCGCCAGGCGACGGTCGTCGTACAGCGGGCTCAAGCCCAGGCAAGGGTCGGGCAGTTGCATCACCCTTTCCCACTCCGGCACCAGTTCGCTGACGGTCACGGGGTCCATTTCGTTTTGCAGGTCGCAGGCGCGGGCGTCGATGCGCGTAAGTTCTTCGGCGATGCCTTTGAGCACCGTCTGCAACTGCGGCATGGTCTCCAGGTCCCAGGCCGGACCGCTGGGCAACAGGGCGATCAGTTGTTCCTCGTACTGGCCAGCCGTCCTTATCCCAGCCATGTGATACCTCCAAACACCAGTAACTGGTTTGTCGCCGCCGTAACGTCCGCCAGCGGGCTTGTCAGTGTGTGATCGGTCTCACCGGTGGCGGTGCTGATGGCTTCGGCGATGTGGGTCAGCAACAAGCTGTCGCCCAGCCCCGCCTCGCGATTGTGCAAGTCTCGCAGTTGGGCCTCGACGGCCGCGCGCACGGCGCTGGTGTCGGGGGTCAGGCGCAGTTGATAAACCACTGGCTTCATCACCGGCGCCAACACATACACATCAGCGGTCACTGGCCGCAGCGGTTCGATATGGGCTTGAACCTGCGCCAACTGCGCTGCATTAGGGATCGGCTGCGGGTCGTCGTCACGCATCACGAACACCCCCACCGTCCCCGGCCCCAGGTAATTGCCGCGACACCATGCGCGGGTAATGCCGGGCACTTCGAGGGACCAGGTCTCGTAATCCTGTGCCGAACCGCCCTGGGGAATAACGCGATAGGAACGAATCACCCGCGCCCGCAGCGACTCCAGGGTTTCTCGCGCCACACCGCCGGTCAGCCCCGGCGCCAGCACGGTAAAGGTCGAACCAATACCTTGCAGCGGCTGGACCGCAATCAGGCTCAGCCCGGCATCAGCGTTGCCCAGCGTGCCGGCATCAATCGCCTGCACCGTGGCGGTGTTGAGGCCTGCATGGGTGGTACCGGCAGCGGTGACTTTGAAGCTGCGACCATCACTGGTTTGCAGCACCGTGTCCACATCCAGCACCGCGCCCGCAGCGGCGGTAAAACTCACGGTGCCACTGGCGGCTACCGCCGCCTTGCGTGCCTGGTTCAAACGCAGCGCAGCGATGCGTTCCAGGGTGGATTCATCGGCGGTATCCGGCAGGATCTGCTCAGCGATCCAATCGAGATAACCGTACAGGCCGAACGCCGCACCACTCAGTGTGCGCGCCAGGACCTGGGCATCGGACTGGCGCAGCGAATCGCTGGCCAGGTCGCTTTGGGTGCGTTTGATCAGCACCGGCAGCGAAGGGGTTTCAAACGGCATAGATCACCTGCCAACTGTTATCAGGGTTGATGTCCAGGCGCTCGCCATCGGCCAGGGTCAGCTGCGTGCGCAGGTTGAGCCGCTGGGTGTCGAGGCGCACACTGAGGACTTCGATGGCGCTGCAATGCCCGTCGTCGATCAGCCATTGCAAGGCTTCGCGGGCATAGAATTCGGCGTCCAGTTGCGTCTGGTGGGTCAGCTTGACCCGGCGCAGCAACCACAATCTTGAGCCGATACGGTCGTCGGCCACGCTGGGAAAACTGTCGCCCCACCAGCCGAAGCGCTCGTCATCGTCAACCGCATCGTCGGGCGCGGCACGGCGCCAGGTGAACAGGCTGATCAGCACCGAGCGGGTCAGGGCCTTTTTCAGGTTGTCGGAGACAAACATCACTGGCCTCCCGCCGGCGCACCGGTCTGGCCGCTGCCGGGCTGGACGCCCACATGCACGTGCTGGATCTGGCTGATGCCGCCGGCAATCTGGTCGCCCTGGGAGATGATCTTGCCGCTCTGGGTCAGGGTCGGCGTATCAATGTTCACCGCCTGGCTGGCGCGGATATTCAAGGTGCCGGTTTCAATGTCGATTACCCGCCCGCGCTTGAAATGAACTTTGTCGCCTTCGTCGGTATAGATCGCCACTTCACCCGGCGCCAGGGACTGCAAGCGATAGCGACGGTCGGCCACCACCAGCACGATGGCATGGGAGCGGTCACCGCCCAGGAAGGTGGCGATGCCTTCAGCACCCGCCAGAGGGTTGCTGGTAAAACCGTAGGGTTCGAAGTGCTCCATGTCGTCGTTCACTTCGCCTGCCGTCAGGCGCATTTGCAGCGATTGCAGCTTGGTGGCCGAGTGGGCGAGCACGACAGTGCCGCGCGCCAGCAGGCGAGTCAGTAAGCTCATGGAAATTCCTTGGTGGTTAAGCGGATGGCAACGGATTGGCATCAAAGGTGGACGGCGGCGCCACCTGTAGGGTGGTGATCGAACCTTGGTCGGAGAGCGACCAGGTGACCTTGGAGATCAGCATGTCCTGGTCAAAGCCCAGCACCGGATCGATCACCCGCACCAACAGGTTGTGGCGCCACAAATCGCCGTTGGACTGCCGCCAGCCTTGCACGGTGTAGGTGGTGGTCAGGGCTTTTCCGGTACGGGTGGCGCGTTCCCAGTCGGCGCGTTGCTGGGCCAGCTCGGGGGTCAACTGCGTCGGTTCGCTGATCACCGTGACGCGTTTTCGCGTGGCTTTTTCATCCCGGGAAATCCCTGAAACCTCACTGACCGCCGCTGCACTTTTCTGATCATCGCCCTTGTGCTGGCCGATGACGCGGTACTCGGAAAATACCGAGCTGAAGTCCATCGGTGCGTTAGCCGAAAGGATGTTCTGGCCCAGCTCCAGGCTGTCATTCGCACGCCCTGCACTACCGGGCGATGCCAATACCAGGCGCCCATCCGCATCGTCGGTGGAGAACACCCGATACAACGTCAGCAAGCGGTCGATGGATTGAAATACCGTCTCCCCGGGCACGATGCTGTGGGTATGCAGGCGCGCGGTTTCGGCAATCTCGCTGTGCACCTCCACGCCATAGGTGGCCGTCAGCGCCCGGACGATGCTCAGCACACTTTGCCCGCGCCACTGGCCGGGCTGGTTTATCGCTGCGCAGTCCACCAGGTCCTGGGTCACTGAACCGCCCTGAATACTCAGGCTGATCTGTCGGCCGTCGTAACTGATGGGCGCCTTGAAGACAAAGCCGGTGAGCACCAAGTCGCAACCGATGCGTACCTGGCAACGGGCGCCGGGCTTGATCGGCGCCGCCAGGGTTTGCCCGGGCCATTGCCAGGTGATGTTGAGGGTGAAGGTGCGAAATTGACGCTCCAGGTCGGCGCTGATTTCCACGCTTTTCCAGCCGCCATAATCCAGGCCGTCCACGGTCAGGGTGACGGCATTGTCCAACTCGTTCATGGGTTACTCCCTGACCACTTGCAGGTCCGCCGGTGGCAGGAAGCCCGGATGGGCCACCCGATTGCGCTGCACCACCTCGCCCACTCGCGTCGCGTCACCGAACCGCTGATAGGCCAACAGCAGAGCGGGCATGCTGCGCATCGGCGTCAGATTGACCAGCCGGACACCGGACGAAGCCACCGCCGTCAGATGCGCGAACATCTGTTGGCGCAGGTCGTTCAGCGCAACATAGTGCCCGGCGTCGGCCTTCAATGCGGCTTGCCACATGGCTTCGTTCAGAAGGTCACGCAGCACCAGCACATCGTCGGCCACCGGCACTTCGCGGCGCTGCACCGGCTGTGCCGCCTGTTGCGCCAGGGATGGCGTGGTACTGAGGGTCACCGCTTTTGTCGCCACCGGTACGTCCGCCAGCCAATGGGCGATCTTCACCCACAACGCGTCCTGTACCAGGTTGGCAGTGGCTTGCACCGCCGCCACGCTGTCCTTGCCGGTGGTCAGCTTCGGCACGTCGATAGTGCGAGCCGCTTCCACCTGCTGCGAGAGGTTGGCCAACATGCCGCGATAGCCGCTGCGGGCAAATGCCTTCAACTCCTTCACATCACCGAGCAAGCCCTTGAACTCGGCGCTCAATTCCTTGGGCACTTCCTTGATGGCTTTGACCAAGGCATTCAGGTCGCCATACAACTGAATCAGTGGGGCAAACTGCTGCTCAATTACCTGGTAAACCTCTGCCAGGCCATTGCGCAACGCCTGGATGCCCACCCGCGCCTGCTTCACCAGGGCGACGGCCTGCTCAAAGCGCAGCACCGCCGAACCCAGCAAACTGTCGGCCGACACCAGCAACAGCTGGCGGGTATTGACCGCCGTAGTGGGAAACTTCAAAGGTTCGTCGGGATAGAACTTCAGGGCAAAGGTCACCAGCCCGCCGTCCTGGCGGGTTTGGGTCATCTCGCATTCGCCGACCTTGACCTGCAACCGTCCAAGCCACGGGTGCACCAGCTCGCCGGCCCCCTCCTCCAGGGCCTTGAGCAACTTGTCGCGTTGCTCCAGGCAATCCTCGCCCACTACAAATGCCGTCAGCTCATGCACCCTGGACTGTTGGCCCAGCCCTTCAAAAAAAGGCAGGTCGCGCTGAGGGTATTCGTGCAACTGGCCCTTCTTGCCGACCGGGACTTTCGCCTGGTCAACCCAAAACCCGACGCCACGAAACGACGCCGGCAACAAACGATCACGCCAGCTCATTGGAGCCTCCAAGGGACAGGGAACGGTAGCCGACACGTGGGGTGACGCTCAGGCCGGGCTGGTTGGTTCTGGGCTGGTCCACCCGCAGGCCGGCCGGTGCATTGTCGAAGCTCACCCGCAAATCGCCGTTGAGCTGCGTGCGGTTGTTGGCAGCGGTTTGTTGCAGCAGCGAACTGGAGCTGGACGCCAGCGGTGATACCAAGCCAGGCCCCTTGCGGAACCAGGACGGATCGCGCGCGCTTTCGGCATTACGTTCCTGTTGCTCGGTGGTCAACTCCAGCACACTGCCGGTCGCCTGGTTGATCACCTCACCCAGCCCACCGTTGAACAGCTTGCGAATCGGTGCGGTGATCACCGCAAGCTTCTCCGATAGCGCCGTGAACCAACTCAGCACCGGTGCCCACATGGCTTCAAGTTGCTCCATCGGATGCCAGTCGTCGAACAGGCCACTCAACACTACAAAGGCGTCCTGGGCCTGCAACTTGATATCGCCCCAGATCGAGGCGAATGCACCGCTGACGCTACCCCAGACGGCAGAAACCTTGTCCAGGGGCGACCAATCGAAGTAACTGCTGACGATGGTAAAAGCCGCCAGCGCGGTGAGTTTGAAGTCACTCCAGATCGCCGCAAACATCTCACTGATCACACCCCAGTTGGCAATGATTTGCCCTTGGGGTGACCAACTGAACAAACTTTTCATGAACTCGACCACCGGCACACTCAGTGCCTTGAGCAAGTCCCAGAGGGCCGCAAAAAAGCCGCTCAACGGCGTCCAGTTGTTGACGATCAAACCCATTGGCGACCAGGAAAACAGTGTGGTGAAAAAGCCGACCAAGGGCTGCGCCATTACCTTCAGCGACGTCCACAACCCGGCAAAAAAGCCTGTGATCGGCCCCCACAAGCGCATCACCTGTTCCAGCGGACGAAACGCAAAGACCGTCTGGAAAAACTCGCCCAAGGTTCCAATCGCCGCCATCACCCGTTCGCCAAGCCCGACAAAAAATGCCGAAATCGGCTTCCAGTTGGCAACGATCAAGCCTGCCGCCACGGCAATGCCTACAGCCACCAAAACTATCGGATTGGCGCTGAGCACCAGCTGCATCAAGCCCAGTGCCTGAGACACGCCGGTGACGGCCGCCTGCATCGCGGTAAACGCTACTGCGCCGGCAGCCAGGCCCTGCACCAGTTGCGGATTTTCGGTGAGCACCTGGGCCACCGTCGTCAGCAACGGCTCCAACCCGACCACCACCGCCGTGACGGCCGGCAACAGCGCAGTACCAAACGCCACCGACACCTTGTCCAGCGACGCGTTGAAATCCTTCAGCCCTTGCGCCGCCGTTTCGGTAACGCCCTGCCCCACGGCGGCATTGACCTCGCCGACCTCAGCCTTGAACGCCAGCGCCGATTTGATACCGCTGATAAACGGTGCCGCCAGCCCACCGCCCTTTACCAGGCCCGCGACGTCGAGTTTGCCGAGACCGGTCTGTTCCAGGTTCTGCCTGAAGCGCCCGACCATGGCCTGCAGCGCAGCAAGCTTGGGCGACAGCTGGTCGATGCCGGTCAGGCGCACGGCGGTACTTTCTACTTTCTGAGCTTCTGCCATCACTGCACCTGCTGCATCGCATTGATCCGTTGCGCATGCTCCAGGGATTCCCGGAGCGTATCCAAAGGCCTGGCCAGCATCTGTTCGGGATCAACCTTCCAGAACCAGGCCAGGTCATAGGCCACCGCAATCAGCTCGGCGACGGAGCCTGCGCCGCACTCATGAAAAAACCGGCGACGGCCCAGCTCAGCGCGTTGAAGTCCATCAGGTCGAGCTGGTTGACCGACGACGGCGGGATACCCGCGCACACGGCGATGTACTTGGCGGCGACGTCAAGGTCCAGACTCACGTCTTCGCCCTTGTCGATCTTGTACGGCAGCGCCTTGATTGCCCGCACCTCCTGCACCGTCGGGCGGCGCAGGGTGAGTTCGGTCAATGACTCGCCGTGGGCCTCGATGGCCGCTTGCAGCTTCACCGTATCGGTCATTGCCAGGTCCCCTTGATGCCTTCGAATTTCAGCTCGATCACGGCATCGTCGCCCTTGGCCACCGGCTCTTCCACCAGGTAGGCACCGGCCAGCACGTAGACCTTGCCGTTGTTGAATTCGCAGGTGACGGTCATGTCGGTGCCGGCGATCAGTTGCTTCAATGGAAAGTCCGGCGTGTGCAGCGCGGTAACTTTGAAAGACGGGGTGATGTCGGTTTCCTTATAGAAACCCGGCACCACGGTTTCCCGCTTGACGGCCATCAACGGTGCTTCGCAGCCGCCGTTGATGGTCAGTTGAGCGCCGTCCACTTTGACGTAGCAGGTGCCCGCAATCAGTTGACCCATGATGTTTCTCCCAAAAATAAGCCCGCACTCGGCGGGCTGGAATCAGTTGCGAAAAGCGCGGGGCCTACACCGCCGCGTCGTACTGCAAACGGAACTGGTTGAGCAGCGCGAACACCCGCAGCCCGTTGACGTAATCCGGCGGGAACAGCACGTTGACCCGGCTCGGGTCCTGGCTGTCGCGCTCGACGATCAGGTGCTCGGCGAACAGCTCGGCGTTCTCCACATGGCCTTCCAGTTCGAGCTTGGCGTACTGGGCAATCAGCTCACCGCGGATGGTGCTCGGGGTGACGATCGGCTGGCCGGCGCCAAAGCGCGTGCCGTCAGCAGCGAGTTTGTGGCGCCCGTACTTGCTGGTGATCACGCTCTGCAGGCGGCGCACGATAAAGGCCGACTGGTGCAGGGTTTCGCTGTCCAGATAGGAATTGTCCGCCTGGCCGAAGGCGTTCTTCTGGTAAGTGGTGATCGCCCGCTGAATGCGCACGTAACCGCCTTCGTAGTAAGCGGTGGCGATGCCGTAGTTGAGCAGCGATTGGCGCTCGGTCAGAGTGAAGCGCTCGCTCGCGTCGGCCGGATCGAGGCCCGGCAAGCTACCGCTTTGGGTCGGACGACTGGCATCGGCAGAGATGAACACCGCCGTGCGTGCAGCCAATGCTGCGGCCTGGACCCAGAACGGTTGCGGCACGCCCGGCTCCATGGCCTGGATGGTCACGTGCTGGTCATTTCGCCCTTGCCCGGCCGCCACCAGGGTGCCGATAGTGCCGCGCTTGGCGGTGTAGACGTGGCCGAACAGTTGCTTGGCCCACGACCAACGACCGCTGTTGTCATCCATCACCGCTTGCCAGGCGTTGAGGCTGGTGGTGTCGGCCCAGGGCATGCAGATGAACTCGAACGGCTCGTCGCCCAGCGCAGCCAATGCCGCGAGCTGGTCCGGCACACCGGCGCCCGCCGCCATTTTGCCGAGCACGGCGGTCAGGCCGTCGGGGGTTTGTTCGCCGTTGCTCTGGCCCAAGCGGTTGAGCTGCAGGCTGATGTCGTTGCCACTCTCACCGGTCCACTTGGCGGTCAGGGTGACGGTGCCATCGGCGGCTACCGCACTGACCGGCAGGTCGGCACTGGCGTTGATTTTCAGCGCCAGGGCGGTGGCAGCTACGGCAGCCGTCGCACCATTGATCACGGTCGCTTGAACCCGGGTGCCGCCGACGTACAGGCTGAGAATGCCACCTTGGGTCGCGGCGCCGGTCAGCTTGAGCTCGGCCTTGGCCGCGCTGCCTTCGGTGCTGTGCAGCGGCAGGCACCAGATCTCGCCCACCGGGTCACTCTTGCGGAACGTCTCGTACATCGACGCCAGCATCGAACCCTGGCCACCGATACGCTTGGCCATGGCCGCGCTCGATACCAGCACCAGGCTGCCGATTTCCGGGCCGGTGACGTTGTCGTTGACCTGGGCCACGATCAATCGGCGCAAGGCGGACGACGCACTATTGGCTGCCGAATTGTCCATCTCGGCGTAGAACAGCGGCACACGAATGTCCGCCGGAATATGACTGAATCCAATCGCCATTACTTGGCTCCCTGTGTTTTTGCCGCCTTGACGGCTTTGGTTGTGATGTCGCCATCGGCCAGACGTCGACGCCACCAGGCGTTGTCCGGGACTTCGCGGCCTTCGGCGGGCAACAGATCGCCCGCCTCCGGGTCAGGTACGGCACGGCCGGAAACCGGCAGTACGGTGATGCGTTTGCTCATGGTTTTACCTCGGCAGAAAACGTCATTTCCAGGCGCCCGTCGGGGCCTGGGCGTTGCAGGTTGGGGTCGGCTGGGTCGATGGCATCGACCCGCACCGTCACCCCGTTGAAGGACGGCAAAGCGTCCAGTTCAAGCTCGAGCCAGGTTTCCGCCGGCTGCGTGCTGAGGTTGCGTCCCAACTGGCTCTCGAGAAAAAACCGCAGCCGGTACAACCCGCGAACCTTGCTGAGCAACAGCCATTCGCCAGCGTCGTACTGGATGGGCTCGTAGAACCCCTCGGGCCTGTAGCCCACCAGCGCCCGCCAGACCTCGGCGCGCAAGGCATGCAGCTGGTCCATCGCCTGGGCTTGCTGGCCCTCCGGCAAATCCAGCACCAGCACCACGCCAAAATGTTCGCGCAGGGGTTGGCGACTGCTGTTTTGCGCAGCGTTAGGGCTGGCCTTGTCACTGATCGGCGTCACGACCGCCTGGGGTGAGTCGAGCACTGGCAGGTTTTGCAGCGCGTCGAGGTCGAGGCCGGCGTGGATGTGTTGGTTGAACGATGGGCAGTGATCCCGAAGATGACTGACCAGAGGGGTTATCTTCATGGCATCTCACCAGGCAATAAAAAACCCGCCGAAGCGGGTGGGTGGAAGGAACCGATCGAGCACGTCATTGCGGTGACGACAATCCGTTCGCCTTGATCGTGCATCGGTAGCTTTCCTTGCGTTTGCCGACGGCCGTCAGCGTGTCGATGGACCAGCGCCCCTGCATGAAGCCGGGCCAGGTTTCATCCAGCACCAGCAGCCCTTCGGCCTGGAACGCCGGGTTGCCGGGGCATATCACATTGATCTGCAGGCCTTCACGGCTAACCCGGCGCATCTCGCCTTCGGCCGCCGTCCTGGCTTCGTCTTCGCTCTGGTAGCGCTGGGCAAGGACCTTGAACGGCGCACCGCCCACCTCCACCTCACGTTTCTTGCAGGTAGCGGCATCCCACCAGGACGCCTTGGCCCCTTTGAACTTGGCCCGGCTGGTCTCGGTAAAACTGGCGCTGATAAACGCGCGGTCGCCCGGACGGTTATCACGGGTGACCGACAGCCGCACTTCTTGCAGCGGCTTGCCCGACAGCGAGGCGATCTGGCCTTTACGGCCCAGCACATACAGCTCGTCGACAGGCTTGGCCACCGCATCAAAACGCTTGGCAAGCCGGGTCAGGAAGCTCATGTCGCTTTCGTTGGTCTGGTCGATGTGAGCGATCTTTTCAGCGTCCAGATCCGGCGCGACCCTGGGTGAGAATCCATAACGTATGGTCAGTTGGCGGAACAGTGCGCCCAGGGTGGTCGGCCCATGGCTGGCTGTGCGGCGCTGTTTGAATTCGTCCTGGTCGAACGGCGCCGCCGTGGCCACCAACACCAGGCGCAGGGGGAACAGGTACGGGGTGCGCTGGGTAATCTTGAAGAGCCCCTTGTCCTCCAGGCCGGTCTCCAGGTAACCGACCCGCAGGCCGATCCTCCCACCCAGGCTGGGCAATCCCTCAAGCCCTTCGATGTCGAGGGTCAGCTTGAGCTGGTCGGAGACGAAGCCTGCGGCATCGGTGTGTTCCCACTCCAGTAATCGCTCGTTGAGCAGCGCGGCATTGGTCCCGTAAATTTCCACCGCCGGTGTGAATCCAAGTGCCATGGTTCCTCCTTAATCCCAAACCGAAACCGGTTTTTTTGCGGCGGGCCGCGCGTCCAGCTCCGGTACGATTACACCGATGCCGGCCGGCAATACCGCCCCGTGTTCCGCGAGGTCCGGGTTGAGATGCCACAGTGCTTCCTCGGCAGCGTCGTCGCTGCGACCCAGTTCGCGGTAGAGCAGCAGGTTGACGGAGTCACCGGCAATACTTCGGACTCTACGCATTGACGAATTCCTCCAGTATCAACGTCCAATTGATCAGCATGGCGGTGCCGTCGTCGATCACGTTGGCTTGTTTCTCGTCCACCGATTTGATCGTCCACAGCCCCCAGTTACGGCCAATCCCGTCCACCAACGGCAGCGGTGTACGCAAGGCCTGCAAGTCGCGCAGTTCGTCGAGCCTGGCCATGCCGATGCCACGCGCCGCCTTGCCGGCAAAGGTCAATGTTTCGAGGGCCTGGCCGGTCTGGCTGGACTTGGGTTTGCCGGCAATGATGTCCAGCGCGACCCAGCCACCGCTACTGTTACGGTCGAGGGTCGCGTAGGCAAACCCGCGCGACAGCCCGAAAATAAAGCTGCCCAACACCATTTGTTGTCGCATTAAACCGCTCCATCGGTGAGTGCCGCGTCGCGTCGCGTCGCCAGCAGGTTGTCCATCGACAGCGGCGTGAACTGCGCCTCGATCTGTTGCACGACGAGCGCCGCCAGCGCCTGGTAACTGGTCTGCTCGGGTGCGGTAATGTTGATCTGCGGGGCGAAGTTGATTTGCCGGTTGTCTGTTTGAGCGTTGGGAAGGCTTTGGCTGACCTGTTCGGGTGGCGGGAGACGGTCGTCGCTGCTCATGACTTTCTCGCCCAGGCTCGCCCCGACGTCGCTGCCGACGAACGTGCCGACGACGCCGCCCACCACCTTACCGATTGCACCGCCGGCAAAGCCGCCGATCACACCGCCCAACACTGTGCCGGCGCCCGGAATAATCGAACCCAGCGCCGCCCCGGCGAGCGTGCCAACGGCTCGCCCAATGGCCAGCCCTGCAACCTCGCCGGCCACACCACCCGCGACGCCACCGCCTATCGACCCCACACTGGCGCCAACGGACTCTTTCAGGGTGCCATTGCTCGCGCCCTTGATGAGATTGACACCCGCGTCTGCCACCACCAACGCCAACGAACCGCGCTTCGCGATTCGGCTGGCTCTGTTGGTTTTCGTGGGTGCATCAGGGCCTGAGTTTTTGCCTGGCGTGCGCTCGCCCTGGCGTGTGTCGTTGCCTTGTGACTTCCCTTTGCTGCCGGACGGGTCGGACTTGTTGCCACCGGCATCGCGGGGCGCGTCACCCTCGCCCAGGACTTTCCCGGCGACCTTGTCGAAGACTTTGTCCACGACAGTGCCGCCGAGCTTCTTCGCCAGCGGCACCATCACCACCGCGGCCAATGTGAGGGCGGCCGTGGCTTTGGGCAGCGATTCAGCCAGCCAGCCCAAGCCATTGACCACCGAGGTCAGCACCGTCAGTGCGCCGTTTTTCAGGGGTGCAATCGCCGTATCGGAAGCTGTCTCCAGGCGGGTGGTACTGGCCTGGAAGGCTTGTTCATGAGCTTGTGTGGAGTCTGCCCGCCCGGTCGCCGAACGCATGACCGAGCCCTGGTCTCCCAGGACCGAAGTCGCGTAAGTCGACTTGTCGGCCACCGCCGTAAAGGCCTGCTTCAGCGTGTCGATCACCGGCACCAGACTCAGAATCGAGCGGTTACCGTCGAACAACTGCGTGGCCAGTGCCGCCTGCCTTTCCTGGGGCTGCGCCTTGAGCGCCTCGAGGACCGTCAGCACTGTTTGCGGTGCGTCCTGCTTCATGCCTGCCGCAAGCACCTTCGGGTCAAGCTTGAGCTCTGCCCAGGCAGCACGCTGCCCCTCGGACGCACCGTCACCCTTGGCCAGCGCGGCGCCGACTTTTTCCACCGCAAGCCCGGCAGACGCCCGGTTGTTACCAACCGTCAGCAACGCCGCCGAAAACGCCGCTACCTGCTCGGGGCTCATGCCCGACGTTCTCGCGGCAGTGCTCTGGCGCACAATCGAACCAATATCCACCGCATCGGCCTTGAGCGAAGCGTGGGAACCCAGCACGTTGGTGGCGTCAGCCAGATCCAGCGCCTGCGGGCGATCCAGCTTCATCGACCCACGCCAGCCGCCCATCATCTCGCCGGCCGTCTTGATATCGGTCTGAAAGGCCGCGGCGATGAGCGCGCTATCGCGGGCGAACTGCAGCAAATCAGCCTGGCGAGTTTCAAGGTCCTTGCCTACGCCGGACCGGGCCCCCACCTGCTCCACCCTTGCCAGGTCGACAGCATCTGCGCCACTTGCGGCAACCATCGGGTCGGACGCCAAGGCCAGGTTGGCTTCGCGCAGCTGTGTGCGCTCATGCCCGGCAAACCCCACCACTTCATGCAGGTCGGTCATCGCCGTTTCCAGCGCCTGCGAGGGTTTGACGGTATCGGATGAGGCGCCGCCCGTGCTATTGCCCTTGCCGGTTTTCAGAGCACCCATCACATCGAGCAATGAGCCGTTGAACCTCTCCAGCGTGTCGATGAGCCGGGTCTGCCCCGTGACCAGTTGCGTCAGTTGCGCACCGACATTCGCCAGTTCCTGGCCCGGCACGGCCTTGGGTACGGTATCAAGCAAGGACGGGCCGGCAAGCATCGGCGCAATCGGCTGGATGCTGGCGCCTGCCCCGGCCGTTTCAAGCGAGCCGTAAATCGCCTCGCCGTCCCTGGCGATGGGCGACCTCAATCCAAATTTACTGTCTGCCATCCGCTCTACTCCTGTTTGACGCCAAGGCGAGTGATCGCGATGTCGTAGCGGCGCAATGCTTTTCCGGCGTCCCAGTCCAGGATTTCCGCTTCATTTACCGAGTAAATGAGCGGCACGATGTCGAGAATTACTTCGATGTCGCGCTCCGAAAGAAGTCCGCCGGTTTGTTTAAAAAATCGTCGATGCGCCCCTGCAGTTCGGTCCAGTCGGGCACGCTGAGGTCGGCGAGATCCGGGATCATCAGGCCGGTGCAGTGGGCAGTGATGAACTCGGCGCGCTCTTTGTTGGTGGCGAGTTTTTTCATCGCCTTGGTGGCGCGCAGGGCGGGCATTTCCAGGATCAGGCTGGTGAGACGGCGGCCGCCGGTGTCAAGGGGCAACAGCAGCGAGACGTGCTCACTGGTCGCCGATTCGCGGGGCTGCTCGTCGGCGTCGAGGAAGTACGAGGCAGGCCGGGTCGACATGTCGTGCACGTACTGGGCGATGCTCACATAGTCCGGACGCTTGAGTTGGTCGAGTTCTTTTTCCGACAGGCCGGTGGCGAGTTTGGCCAGTTCGAAGAACTGATCGTCCTCGTCATCACCGGCCCGGGCCAGCGCGTCTTTTTGCGCGGCGTAGAACAACGGCTTGAGTTGAATCTGCTCGATCAGCGCGCCGGTATCAGCGGTGATCGGCGACAGCAGGATGTGCAGCGGAGGCATCCAGGCCATGAATCAATTCCTTGGTGAAGTATGGGAGCGGGAAAACCCGCTCCCGGGGGCTTAAGGCATCAGTACCGCGCGGCGGGCATCGCCGAGGATGTCGACGCCGTTGAGCACAAACTTCTGGGTACGCACGTCGATGTCGATCACCGGGATGCCGTTTTCCAGGCGGTTGTAGGTGCGGCAGGAGAACTCCAGGGTGATGGCGGGTTTATCGCCCATCTTCAGGGTTGTCTCGGTCAGGGTTTTCAGCTTGCCGCCGATGGTGTGGTAGGTGAAGTAAGTCTTGCCGTCCTGGTCCTGGCCGGCTTCACGCACGTTCAGCAAAATGTCATCGCCCAGGCGCACCCCCAAGGCAAGCATGATTTCCGGACCCGCGCCTTGCAGCTCCAATGTGGCGTTGAGCACTTTGGCGCTCTTGGCCATTTCTTCGGCGATGAAACGTCCGCCGGTCATCTGTTCCATGTCGAAGTCGATCTTCGGCGGTGCGAACGAGGTGACCGTCGCCGACAACGGCAGGCCTTGAAGGGTGGCCGCCATGGCCTGTCTGATTCGGTTGGTAAACATTAGAGAACGTCCTCCAGGAACTGCTCGATGATTTCATCGCGGGCGTTGAGTTGATAAATCATGTGTTCGTTCGGCGCGTAGCGGCCGTAGTCGATGACGATGAACCAGGTGCCGTTCTTGTATTTCTCGACACTGTTCAATTCCGGGTGCAGGTACACGCTGCCGCCTGGAATGGTCTCGTCGGCCACCAGGGTTTGCAGCCAGTCGTTGATGCGCTTGACCTCCTGGTCCATGAACGACTTGGTCAGGTTCTTGGCCATGGCTTTCTGGCCGGCCTTGACCAGCTTGCGGCTGATCGCATCTTCCAGGCCCACGTAGCTGATGAACTTGCCGGTGATGGAGCGGTTACCCAGCAGCGAGAAACCGCCGAGGATGGTGCGGGCGTAGTAGCTCACGCCGTAGCGGTTGAGCAGGTCGCCTTCGGTGGAGGTGTCGAGGATGTTGTACTCAACCACGCGGGACACGTCTTCGGCGAAGGTCACCTGGTTGCCTGGGCTTTCCCACTGCTTGACCTTGGCCAATGCGGCAATCGCCAGGGACGACGGCGCCAGGAACACGTTTTTCTTCGCGGCCTTGGAGTACACCGACGGCATGTTGTGCACCAGCAGGCAACGGTCGAAACCGAGATCGGCACCGCCCAGTTCGCCGCTGTAGGTCACCTGGTCGGCGACGGTTGTGTCCTTGCCGTCCAGCACCACACGGGCCTTGATGCGCTTGCCGAAGGAGGCGAATTCGCCGGCCACGGCCTTGGTGCCGGTGAAGCCCGGGGCGCCGATGATGGTCAGGTCTTCGGGGACGCTGGCCAGGGCGGCGAGGCCCAGTTTGCGGCCGGTGACCGGCTCTTCACCGCCGATTACGTTATTGATGGTGTCGGCCGGGGTGGTGCCCTCGTCGACGATCACTACGTAGACCGGCACCTTGACCACTTTGAGGATCTGGTACACGGCGTGGTACAGCGTGCCGGTTTCAGCGCCGGTAGGGTCCAACAGCGCCTGGGTGGTGAAGCTGTTGATGCGGAACGGGGCGTTTTTCGGAATCGACGCATGGGCGTTGGGGGCGGTGCCCACCAGGCCGATGACGTTATCGCCCAGGCCACCCATGGCCTCGGGGGATTCGGTGGCGTTCACGGTGATGCCGTTGTGTTCGAAGTTCAAAACCTCAGCCATGATCAGTCAGCCTTCTTCGGGGTGGAGTTGAGGACGCTGGTCAGTTCCAGGCGGCCAGCGGTGCGCAGGGCGGATGCTTCGACGTCCAGCAGTTCCAGTTCCTCGCCGGCGGTAGACCAGTGGCCGTTGCCGGTGGGGAATGGAATGAGGACGGTGTAGGTTTGGCGATTGGCCATAGGTGGATCTCCGGGCGAAAAAAAACCGCGAAGGCGGTTTTGTGTGACTGTCACGAGAATGGAACATGGGACCGTTAGGCGATCTGCTAACGCTCTTTTTAAGGAAGTGCTAGTTGTGGTAATTCAGAAACGAGATCTTGCGGACTGAACACCTCGCGCGTCTCCTGCTCGACGGCATCAAACTGCTCATAGCAGTAAGCCCAGCACAGCGACCGCCAGGAACGGAAGGCCTGGCCCTGAGCCTGAAAGCGCGGTACTGCCGGCTCATCGGCATAGCTAATCGCATTCTTGATATCGTCATATCCTGCGGACTTGGCCGTCTGATCCAGAAACGCCTGAACTACCGCAACACACTCAAGCTTGCGCTGTTCCCACGTCAATTCGGGCGGTTCCAAAATAATGGGGCGATTACCATCGGCCCCGATCACTTTGCCAGAGGCTTGAGCTGCGAAAAGTGCTTGGTACTCTTCAAGACTGACTTCCCGCAGCTCTCCTGCGAGCGGCAGGCAGCAGTCCGGATTTGCCACTTCAATCAAGGGTGGTTCTGCCGTGACATCTGCAATGCCAACGGTAGGCCGTTGCGCTTCAGGGGCGTTGGGATCAACTTCCCAAGCGGGATCCGGAATGTTGACCATAGGCCTTTCCCACGTCGGATCGGGGATCCGAAGTGTCCGCTCGCCATGGGCTCGGGTATCGTAAAAACCTAATGTTTGGGCATGAAAGAAAATCGTCATAGTCAGTAGCCTGTGGCCTCCCAGTAAATATCATCAGGTGAGTTGAACGGGCCGGAAATAACCGAAAACTGCGTATTGCTGACGATCAAGGTATTAGTGCCCGTTGCGGCATCGGAGTAAAAGAGACTCGTCCGGCTTGCAACAAGCGATGCACACCGATTGGGGAACGCGATAGGAAAACTGCGATGGGTGACGGTATCCGAAGCGCCCAAGGTAATTCCCCACTGCTTGATCATTCCCGTCTGGGCACACTTCCACCAACCATTGGGCCCAAGTGAGGCCGTATTTTTAAGCACGGCTCCCGGCACGTCGGCTGTGGCCGGCGGCAGGTTTGTCAGGCCGGCGGCGTTGCCGCTGTAGATGCCTGAGATCGACAAATGCCCCCCTTCGGTAAGGGTCATGGCGTTATTCGTTCCGCCCACATGAGTGACGACCTGTGCCGGCGAGGTGCTGGTTCCGCCGGAATAGGCCTCCATTGCCGCGAGGTGTCGCTCATTCCAGCACGTTGCTCGCCACACCATGTATGCCAAGTAGTTTGCCGGCGCATTGATCTGCACAGCTGGCGAGCGGCCTCGCCATGCTACAAATCCGCCGCCCATGTCAGGTAGTTCAAAGCTGGCGGTGCCTGACATCAAGCCACCCGTGGTGGGTAACTTGGAGTTGTCGGAAATCGCGATGTTGGCCGAGCCATCGAATGGCACACCATTGATTTGGCGTGGTGTTGCCAGCCGGGAGGTTGTTCCGGAGTTTCCGGACACATCAATATTGTAGGAACCTTGCAGTCGTGCAGCGGGTACCGCCCCCTTCGTCAGGGCGCTCGCGTTAAGGTTAATGAGTTGGCCACCCTCGCCGATGTAGGCGCCCTTGATGGTCAAGTTACCTTGGCCTTCAAATAGGAAAGCGCTCGGCACAGCTCCCATATGAAGTGCTACTACCGGGAGCGAGGTAGACGTTCCACCAGAGTAGACATCCATGGACGCCAGATGACGTTCCCCCCACATCGTCCCCTTCCAAATAGAGTAACCATACGAGTTGATCGGACAATTGATCTGGATGGCGGGGATACGCTTTTGCCAATCGACAAAGGCCCCTCCCATGCCAGAAAACTCTGCGCTGATTGCGCCAGTCATAGTTCCGCCTTTTACGGGCAACTTCGACTCATCCGTCAGTTTCCCGAACATCGACGCAACTTCATCTTTCGTATAGGCATCCCTGATGCCCATCTCAGCCAACGTTCCAGGGTTCGTGCCGCCTATGGTTCGACCATATTTGTCGACAGTCAGAACTTTGTAGGTGCCAGCCTGAACACCACTTCTTCCCGCCAGCATCTCGAATACCAGCGGGGTGGAGCCCAACGCGATAACCCCTTTGCTGACCAACTGCCACAAAGAGCCTCCATAGGCAGTGCCCTCTTCGACAATTACGCTAAGTCCAGGAGTGACTCTTTGACTGGAGCTGGCATCCATCGAGCGCGACCAGGCACTATTGGCAACAATATAAATACCGTTGTCCTTCGCCAACGTCTGACCTGCGACCAGTACGCGTTGGCCAGCAATCACTGCAACCCCATCGATTTGCTGCGCGCCACTCAGGACGATATTTGCCGTAGCCGCCACACGAACCGACTGCTTGCTATCAAGCTTGGCCAGCTCGTCGCCGAGATAATCAACAACCCATGCCCGAGTTGCCTTGACGACAGTGTCATCAATCAGCAATGTCACCAGAGACGCATTACTCGTTTCGAAAATCGAGCGGATGTAAAACTCTTTGCCCGACCCAGATGTCGCCAGTACGGGTTTGAACGACTCCGGATACTTGACGATGGCGTACAACACGCCGCTATCGGTCCAGATACCCGCCTCGCGCACATACCACCCACCGACATCTGACGGAATCGTCACCTCTGCCAGGAGCCAGCTGGGATTTTTCTCGTCTTGGAAAAGGGCATTCAATGGCCCCCGCCATACCTCACGCTTCAATGCTTTGGCGGTCGCATCCGGGTTATAGACAGCGCCGTTGCCATCACCAACCGAAATTTGTGCAAGCTTGATCGGAAGCCCAGCAGCCTTGCAGGCAGTTTCGTAGGCAATTCCATCATTGGTAAGAAGAGTATAAAAGTCGGCCATTTAGGACCTCTGTGGATAAATAGTGAGCGTCTCGACGCTATAAAGCCCCGCGGCAGAGAATGCATTGCCGGCGGCTTTCAGACCGTCGATAACAATCGGATGGATAATGGTAAGTTCGCCGCATACCGTCGCGGCAGCGATGGAATGGGTACCAGATGCGCTCAATCCCACAGAGACCGACAGGATGTCGCGTTCGCTTTTTGCAGCGACTAATCGCTGGTCCAGTCGAGCGTCCATTTCTTCGCTGTAGGCCAGGCTTGTGAACGCTCTCACCGAAAAACTGTAAGGCGCACCGATTGGCGTTTGCTCGTACCACGAGCGAACCTGCGGGACCAACTGCAGCCCTGTAGCGGCGTTTTCCAGCGCTTTACGTGTACCGGACTGGCGAGCGGTCGGCCAAGCGAGCTTCACCGTGCCCCTCTTTTCAGCCTCAGGAGCACTGGAACTCCATTCAGTAACACCACGATCTGCAGCCAGGTACGGTAAGAATTCCACTGGCGTCTGCAGCGGATTCATCAAGGCGGGAAAGGGTGGCGTCACCCGATCGAGCAATTGCCCGAAACCCAGGTCCAGCGCCTTCTCCAACGGCGAACTGTTGGCGGGCAGCAAACTGCCTTTGGGCTCGTTCATAGCGTGCGCACCTCCACCTCGACGCCCGTGCAATACGGGGCCTGGAACGCGGTGGTGACGATCGGCTCCAGCGGTTCAAGGATTTGCAGTTGTGCAGCTCCCGCCGAGTGGATGGCGTAGTCGATCCAGCTCGGGTCCACCCGCCCTTCCAGGCGATGACAGGACTCTGCGTAGTCTTGCAGCAGTTTCCGCGCGGCGACTTGAGTGAGCCCGGAATCCGGGCCCGCGTTGATCTTGGCCACCACGCGGATTTTGTAGCGCAGGATCTGAGCCGCCTGCACCGTGACGAGATCCGTTTCCGGTCGCACGTCAGGCCGGGCGAAATGCCGACGTACACCGTCAAGCAGATCAGCAGAAGGTGTGCCATCCCCGTCTCTGGACAGGACCGTGACCATCACTTCGCCGGGCGCGGTTCGACGGCCATTACCATCCTTGACCCGTGCCGCGTAGCCGTCCGGGTCGAAGGTATAAGTGACCGTCACCACACCCGGCGTAGCACTTTGCACTTTCACCGATGGACGCTCACCGAGGGTGAAAACCTCCCGGCGATACTGCATCCGCGAACCCGCCGCCGGAGCGTGAGGCGCGAGGTAATAACGCAACCGGGCGTCATCGTCGCTCTCCAATGTTGGCGGTACCGGCGGGAAAGCCGCCGGGTCACCAGGGTCGAGCACCTGGCGCTCAAGGCCCATGTCCGCCAGGCGCGCATCGAGGTTGCTGCCGGTGGCCCACCACGCCAGCATCTGCTTGATGCGGGCGTTGTATTTGCGCTCGTGGGTTTGCAGGCGAACGCAAAAAGCTTCCAGCGCCAACGTCAGCAACTCGCTCTCGTTCTCCAGGCTGACCTTCAGCTTGGCGGCATTTTCTGGTGCACGAGTGGCGACGTAATCGACGACAAACGCCTTGAACTCCGCCAGCAACGGTTCGAACTCATCGACGGCAATGATCGCTGGCTCAGCCAACTGGTTCTGGCCGGGTATCAGCATGCTCATGTCACCACCTCGAAGGATTGCTTGCGGTTTTTCCAGGTGCCGGCGAAGCGCAGCAACAGGCCGGCGCCCTGGCGGTTGGCGACGATGACTTGCGGTTCGAAGTCGGCGATGCCGTTCTGCGGGTTGTAGAACGCCTGGGCGGCATGGCTCTGGGCGAGAATCAGCAGGTCATCGCCGAGGTTTTGCCCGAGCAGCTGCGGGATCATCGAGCCGTACAGCGGGCGCTTCTGGCGAGTGCCCAAGGGCGTGGTCAGCGCTCGGGTAGCGCGCTGCACAAATTGCAGCCAGTCATCGACCGCCGCCCCGGTGTTTCTATCGATTCCGATCATGGGATGTCCTTGTCAGGGGCTGATGACTCGACCCTGGTGGTCCACCACCGGGCCGCTGAAGTGCGCGCCGCCTGCATCCAGCAACAGGCTGGTGCCGCCGACTTGCAGCGTGACGCCCTGGGCGCTCATCGTGAGGCTGGCGGCGCCGACCTTGATGTCGACCTGTTCGCGGGAACCTGTGAACGTGGTGGGGCCATTGACCCAGTTGAAGGTATGGCTGGCGTCGTCGTAGTCGCTCTGGGTACCGTCCTGATGGCGGCGCCGGGTCAGTGTCGAAGCGCTGGAGACCGGTGGAAAGCGGTCGCTGTTCAAGCCGAACAAGGCCACCGATTGCGCCCCGCCCTCCCCGGCGCCGTAGTTGAGCAGCAAACATTGCTCGCCTACTGACGGGATGCGGGTTTCCGTCTGCGCTCCGGCGCTGGGGTTGAAAAAGCGGATCGCCGGGGTGAGCAGTTCGCCGTGGCTGACCTTGCAGGTATTGCTGGCGGCGTCGACCTCCTGGCACACGCCGATTCGGCAGAAACTTTCGGCGCGTCGATACAGGTCTTCGAGCTGGCTTTCCATTTCCGCCAGGCGCTCCACGATCGGCCCCAGCTGCATGCGTAACAGCGCGTCGAACATGGGCTACTCCGCCAGCGGCTTGTATTGGTCGGGGTCGTCGATGTTCGAGACGTCCCAGGTGCAGGCAAAAAGCGGCTTGCCTGTGGGATCGTTGAGCAACGGCGGCCCGATATAGAGGGTTTGGATGAAGGTGACGGTCCAGGTGTCGTAGTCCGTCTCTGCGCTGGTGCGTATTGAAGGCGCAGCGACAATGCTGGTCGGCAGGTCGCACTGCGCCTGCGGCAGGTTCCAGCGGTTATCCAGCACCAGGTCCATCAGTTGGCTGGCCAGGTCGCAGGCATCAAAGGGCAAGGCACCCGGGGCCACCATGGCCTTGAGTGAAATCCCCAGGGCATGGGCCTTGCGCCCCTCGCGGGAGCGAAGGCCCGGCCCATTGCCTTCGACCGTGATCAACACGCCGGTGTTGTTCGCGGCGCCCTGAAAGTCCTGATGAGTGCCGACCTTAAGTTCCGGAAACGCCCTGCGCAGTGCCTCGCTGATGGCCTGGGGCAATTGGGAGGGTTTTTCGATAAGTGTCATTTAAGTAGCGTCCTTGCAACGGTTACTGCGGGTCCCGGCCAGGGCCTTCGTTGACGCCGATGCGCTTGGCCGCCCAGCGTTCATAAAGGCCGATGGCCACGTCGGCGCCGGCCATGGCGGTCAGGCACCCAATGGCGCCGGCCGTCCAGATCGACATGCCGGCGGCGTAGCACAGCATCAGGGCTGATACCCCGCACACCATGCAGGCCCCCGAACGCAGGGCCAGGCGCCGCATAAGCGACCAACCGCGGGCGCCTTCCTTGTCGGCGCGCCACATTTCTCCGGAAACCCCGCCAATCACCGCCAATACGATGACCAGCCAGATAGGCATTTCCGCCAACGCTTGCTGCTCGTTTGTCATGTCACGCCTCCTGGAATGAGTGATACCGGCAGGTCGCCGGTTGTAGGTGTTTGTTTCAATTTGAATGGGTTCTCTAGGTAGGCATTCCAAAAAGCCCGGTTGCCCGGGCTTTTCAGTAATGATGTCCTCGAACTTTCGGCGCTACTGGCGCGGTACGGTTCTTTCCTCAATGTTTTTCCGACCACGATCCCTGTCTGCCGGATAACTGCTTCTGGTGCTTTACGCTGCACACCCGGGCCAGTTGCCAACCCTCTGAACCGTTAAGGCCGGTTCATCGCTGCCTGTTCTTGAAGCGGTTTGAAACTAAAGAGCGTCGGCATCCTTGCCGGTATTGCCTGGCATCCTTGCCATCGCTTCGATGGCGTCCTTGCCGGTGTTGCGTAACGTCCTTGTCTTCCTTGGCAGCATCCTTGCCGCCTCCACCAGGCCTTCTTGGCTGGCTTGAGATGAAGAATATGCATGTATGCATATACAGTCAATGCACAAATGCATTTATTTTTGCGCAAGAAATGCACAGATGCATTTGTAGCCCCGCAGGCAAAGGGTTTGGTGGTTTTACGCAGACGAAAAAAAGCCCGCTCACTGGCGGGCTTTGTCTTACACAGAAGGGTTAGCGGGCGTACATGCCCCACCAGAAAACGTGACCAAGGATGCTGATCTGTTCATCCTGGATTTCCTGGAAGCTGTAATCCTCGTCCGGATGTTCATCGCGGTTGAAGCTACGCAGGCGAATCCCGGAAGGCAGGCGATAGAGCTGTTTCACCCGTAGCTGGCCGTTGTGATTGATGGCGTAAAGATCGCCATCGACGATGTCACCAATCCCGCATTTGCCCGCATTGACACCTACGGTGGCGCCGTCGCGCAGCACCGGCAACATACTGTTGCCGCGCACCGTCACGCACTTGGCCTGGTCGAACTGCACACCGTTATGCCGCAGGCTGCGCTTGCCGAACCGCAGGCTGGCCTTCTCGCTTTCCTCGATGACGAATCTTCCTGATCCAGCAGCCAATTCAACCTCGCGCAGAAAGGGGATCGACACCTCGTCATCATTAACGGGTGTTTCGTCGTCCCACAGGCTTATGTCCTTGAGTTCCGAATGCATCGGGTCACGCTCGTCCGACCGCGCCGGCACCAGCCCTGCGCGCCCGCGCAGCTGATCGGTGCTGACCTGGAAGTAATCGGCGATGCGCGAGATGTGCTTGTCCGACGGATCAACGATCTTGCCGCTGAGGATCCGGGACAGTGTGGATTGAGGCACGCCGGTACGCCGGTGAAGCTCCGTGGGGGAGATCCGGTCGCGGTCCAGCAGCTCTCTTAAGACGATAGAAACGTTGCGTTTTTGCATAACGCGGATAGTGCAGGCAGTTTTGATGCTTGGCAAATGCTTATTTGCATATTTAATGCATTGATTGCAGATTTTTACCTAACCATTTGTGGTCTGCCTCGCATGCTAACCTGCGCCTATCGGAAAAATGCTGGGTTTGTTGATGACGCACTTTGCAGATCCAATCAGAAAAGTCATGACGCACTCAGAGCAAGAAGTCTCAGACGAAGCGCTGCGCTTTGCTCGCTCAAACAAGAAAATGATTGCCAGGCGTCTGACCGACAAAGCTATCTATCCTCCGGAAGAGGCGCCTGTATCGGTCTACATGGCCGGCTCACCGGGTGCAGGAAAAACCGAGGCATCAATCGCGCTCGTGAATCTTTTTGCCGACACCCCGACCCTTCGAATTGACCCCGATGAGCTTCGTAGCGAATTTGTTGCCTATACCGGCGGTAACTCCTGGTTATTCCAGAGAGGGGTTTCTATTTTGGTGGAGAAGATTCTGGATTTTGCGATGGACCAACAGCAGTCGTTCCTCCTTGACGGAACATTTTCAAACATTGATGTCGCCAGGCGGAATGTGGATCGTTCCTTAAGAAAAGGCAGGTTCGTACAGATTCTGTACGTCTACCAGGATCCGAGGCTCGCTTGGGACTTCGTCAAAGCTCGCGAAGAAGCAGAAGGAAGAAGGATTCGTAAAGAGCATTTCATCGACCAGTACTTTGCCGCACGTGACGTCGTCAACGCACTTAAGCTAGAGTACGGCGGCGATATCCACGTGGATTTGCTGCTCAAGCACATTGACAACTCGGGACGATTGTACAAAGCCGGTGTCGAAAAAATTGACTACCATATTCCTGAGCGACACACGCGGGCCGATCTTGAGGCCAGACTCGGGCAACCATCAGGAGCGTAATGATGATTTCGATTAAGCTGGGCTTGACCAAAGGTGCAAAAAGCCCCTTTGCCGACTTTATTCGTAACGCTAAATCTGATCAAAAAAAGCGCGTATACAGCGAAGTGCTGACCGAAGCGACCAAACAGCAGAACCTTGTATTGATGGCAGCTGAGGCAAAACGAGCCTGACATCTACTAAGGCACTGCAATAAAGAACCCGACCCAGCGTCGGGTTTTTTTATTGATCAACCGAACCCGATCTGTCTTGGTTTCCATCGTAAGCCATAGGACAAACACATCGTTTATAAGGCTCGTAGCGAGAATTCAACATCGTATAGCCGCCCACAATGCATAAAAAATCAATGTACCATTAGCCTATTTACCCTTGCCAAAAATCGACAGGAAGAGCTGAACCCCGCGTATGACCGACCTCTCCAGCCACACCCCGATGATGCAGCAGTACTGGCGCCTGAAAAACCAGCACCCTGATCAGTTGATGTTCTACCGCATGGGCGACTTCTACGAGATCTTCTATGAAGACGCGAAGAAGGCGGCCAAGTTGCTGGACATCACCCTGACCGCGCGCGGGCAGTCGGCCGGGCAGTCAATTCCGATGTGCGGGATTCCATATCATTCGTTGGAAGGTTACCTGGTCAAGCTGGTGAAGCTGGGCGAGTCGGTGGTGATCTGTGAGCAGATCGGCGACCCGGCCACCAGCAAGGGCCCGGTGGAACGCCAGGTGGTGCGTATCATTACGCCGGGTACGGTGAGTGATGAGGCGCTGCTGGATGAGCGTCGCGACAACCTGATCGCGGCAGTACTGGGGGACGAACGCCTGTTCGGCCTGGCAGTCCTGGATATCACCAGTGGCAACTTCACGGTGCTGGAGATCAAGGGCTGGGAGAATCTGCTGGCGGAGCTTGAGCGCGTCAACCCGGTGGAGTTGATGATCCCGGACGACTGGCCAAAGGACCTGCCGGCGGAACGTCGCCGTGGGACCAAGCGTCGTGCGCCGTGGGATTTCGAGCGTGATTCGGCGCTGAAAAGCCTGTGCCAGCAATTCTCCGTGCAAGACCTCAAGGGCTTCGGTTGCGAAACCCTGACCCTGGCCATCGGCGCCGCCGGTTGCCTGCTCAGCTATGCCAAGGAAACCCAGCGCACTGCCCTGCCGCATTTGCGCAGCCTGCGTCATGAACGCCTGGACGACACCGTGGTGCTGGATGGCGCCAGCCGTCGCAACCTGGAACTGGACACCAACCTCGCCGGCGGGCGCGACAACACCCTGCAATCGGTGGTCGACCGTTGCCAGACCGCCATGGGCAGCCGCTTGCTCACCCGTTGGTTGAACCGCCCGCTGCAGGATTTGACCGTGCTGCAAGCCCGCCAGACCTCTATTACCTGCCTGCTCGACCGCTACCGCTTTGAAAAGCTGCAACCGCAGCTCAAGGAAATCGGCGATATCGAGCGGATCCTGGCGCGGATCGGCCTGCGTAACGCGCGGCCTCGCGACCTGGCACGCCTGCGCGATGCCCTCGGCGCCCTGCCGCAACTGCAAACGGCGATGACCGAACTGGAAGCACCGCACCTGCAGCAGCTGGCAGTCACCACCGGCACCTACCCGGAGCTGGCGGCGCTGCTGGAAAAAGCCATCATCGACAACCCGCCCGCGATCATCCGTGACGGTGGCGTGTTGAAGACCGGTTACGACACCGAGCTGGATGAGCTGCAATCCCTTAGCGAGAACGCCGGGCAGTTCCTGATTGACCTGGAAGCCCGTGAAAAAGCCCGCACCGGCCTGGCCAACCTGAAAGTCGGCTACAACCGCGTGCACGGCTACTTTATCGAGTTGCCAAGCAAGCAGGCCGAGCAGGCGCCGATCGATTACCAGCGCCGCCAGACCCTCAAGGGTGCCGAGCGCTTTATCACTCCGGAGCTTAAAGAATTCGAAGACAAGGCGCTGTCGGCCAAAAGCCGCGCCCTGGCCCGGGAGAAAATGCTCTACGAAGCCTTGCTCGAAAGCCTGATCGACAAGCTTGCGCCGTTGCAGGACACCGCAGCCGCCCTGGCCGAGCTGGATGTACTGAGCAACCTGGCCGAGCGTGCCCTGAACCTTGACCTGAACTGCCCGCGCTTTGTCAGCGAGCCGTGCATGCGCATCGTGCAAGGTCGCCACCCGGTGGTGGAGCAGGTGTTGACCACACCGTTCGTCGCCAACGACCTGTCGCTGGACGACGACACCCGCATGCTGGTGATCACCGGTCCGAACATGGGCGGTAAATCCACCTACATGCGTCAGACCGCGTTGATCGTGCTGCTGGCGCATATCGGCAGCTTCGTGCCGGCGGCAAGCTGCGAATTGTCACTGGTGGACCGCATCTTCACCCGGATCGGTTCCAGCGATGACCTGGCCGGCGGCCGTTCGACCTTTATGGTGGAAATGAGCGAAACCGCCAACATCCTGCACAACGCCACCGAACGCAGCCTGGTGCTGATGGACGAAGTGGGCCGCGGCACCAGCACCTTCGACGGGCTGTCCCTGGCGTGGGCGGCGGCCGAGCGTTTGGCGCACCTGCGGGCATATACGCTGTTCGCGACGCACTACTTCGAACTGACCGTGCTGCCGGAAAACGAGCCGTTGGTAGCCAACGTGCACCTCAATGCCACCGAGCACAACGAGCGCATCGTGTTCCTGCACCACGTGCTGCCCGGCCCGGCAAGCCAGAGTTACGGCCTGGCCGTGGCGCAACTGGCGGGGGTGCCGGCCGAGGTGATTACCCGTGCTCGCGAGCACCTGAGCCGCCTGGAAGAAACCGCGCTGCCCCATGAGATTCCCGTGGCCAGCCCGGCCAAGGCCAGCAACAAACCCAGCGCGCCGCACCAGAGCGACATGTTCGCCAGCCTGCCTCATCCGGTACTGGATGAGTTGGCTAAGCTTGACCTGGATGACGTGACGCCGCGAAAAGCGCTCGAAATGTTATATGCACTGAAGACTCGGATATAACGCAGACGCTTGCAAGCTGGTAGACTCTCGCGCGGTTTGGGATGCTGCGGGCTTTTAGCCTGGCCTGCAGACTATCGCTCCCGAACCTCGCGAGCCCTGCCACAAAGGGTTTCGCTGCCGCCGCCTGAGGAGAAAATTAGAAATGACCTTCGTCGTCACCGACAACTGCATCAAGTGCAAGTACACCGACTGCGTAGAAGTGTGTCCGGTGGACTGCTTCTACGAAGGCCCGAATTTCCTGGTCATCCACCCGGACGAGTGCATTGACTGCGCCCTGTGTGAACCAGAATGCCCGGCCGTCGCTATTTTCTCCGAGGACGAAGTCCCGGCAGAGATGCAGGAATTTATTCAGTTGAACGTTGAGCTGGCGGAAATCTGGCCGAATATCACTGAGCGCAAAGACCCGATGCCGGATGCGGCAGAGTGGGATGGCAAAAAAGGCAAGATTGCCGACCTCGAACGCTGATAGCGTCGATGCCCTCCAAAAGGCCCCTTGCGGGCCTTTTTGCATTTCTGCGGGGCGGGTTTCACTTTTCTACAGGCAAAAAAAAGGGGCGGTATGACCCGCCCACATTTTTTCCCTAGTCCCTGTGTTCCTTTTCATCTTCCTGATGAATCGCATCCTGCGAGGTTCCCTGAATCATCGTTCCTTGATGACTGTGTCAATCCGTGGACACAGGACTGATCTTAGAGAGTTCACGGGGAAGTTCAACGGGATCCAACCCGCCGGATTTTCGATTTAAGCGCTCAAACGCGAATAAATAATCGTTATATTTCAATAAGATAGAAATATAGGCAATCAATTCAAGACGCCCCCGTCGATGAAAAAACCCAAACGCTTACGAAAAAGTAAGTGAATGCTTACACCAGCAATTACGTAAAAGAGTAAAAAACGCCTCGTTGGTGTTCATCAGGCAAGAAAAAGCCCCGACAAGGTCGAGGCTTTTTTCCCATCCGGTGGATCAGTCGTCGCTGACAGTAATCGTCGGCATTGCCTGGGCCTCGGCTTCCTGCAGGACGATTCGCGCGCCTACGTGGCGCGCCAGCTCCTGGTAGACCATGGCAATCTGGCCATCGGGCTCGGCAACCACCGTCGGCTTGCCGCCATCAGCCTGCTCTCGAATCCCCATGGACAGCGGCAATGACGCCAGCAGTTCAACGCCGTACTGGGTCGCGAGCTTCTCGCCGCCGCCTTCACCGAACAGATGCTCGGCGTGGCCGCAGTTGGAGCAGATGTGCACCGCCATGTTTTCCACGACGCCCAGCACCGGGATGTTGACCTTGCGGAACATCTCCACACCCTTGCGGGCATCCAGCAGCGCCAGGTCCTGCGGTGTGGTGACGATCACCGCGCCGGCCACCGGCACTTTCTGCGCCAGGGTCAGCTGGATATCGCCGGTGCCGGGCGGCATATCGATCACCAGGTAGTCCAGGTTGCCCCAGTCGGTCTGGGTGACCAGTTGCAGCAACGCACCGGATACCATCGGGCCGCGCCAGACCATCGGTGTGTTGTCGTCGGTCAGGAACGCCATGGACATGACTTCCACGCCATGGGACTCGATCGGCACGAACCATTTCTGGTCCTTGATCTTCGGCCGGGTGCCTTCCGGGATGCCAAACATCACGCCCTGGCTCGGGCCATAGATGTCGGCGTCGAGAATCCCGACCCGCGCGCCTTCCCGGGCCAGGGCCAGGGCCAGGTTGGCGGCGGTGGTGGATTTGCCCACGCCGCCCTTGCCGGAAGCCACGGCCACCACGTTCTTGACGTTGGCCAGGCCCGGAATCTGCGCCTGGGCCTTGTGCGGGGCGATCACGCACTGGATGTCGACCCTGGCCGAGCTGACGCCGTCCAGGCCTTCGATGGCCATTTGCAGCATCTGCGCCCAGCCGCTCTTGAACAGGCCTGCAGCGTAGCCCAGCTCAAGCTGGACCGAAACCTTGTCACCCTGCACGTCGATGGCGCGTACGCACCCGGCGCTGACCGGGTCCTGGTTCAGGTAGGGGTCGGTGTACTGGCGAAGAACGGCTTCCACCGCTGCGCGATTGACGGCGCTCATGGGCTACTCCCGAAAAAAGACTGACTAAAACAGGCGGCTATCCTAACCGTTCCAGCGCCCCAGCGGCACGCTTTCGGCCTGCGGGAAAATCCGGAAACAGCCGCACGGGGTGAAATAAATTTCCCGGCGCTTTATAGTGGCCGACCTCCGTTTCATCAAGTAGCCGAGCCCCATGTCCGAGCCACGCAAGATCCTCGTCACCAGCGCCCTGCCCTATGCCAATGGTTCCATCCACCTTGGCCATATGCTTGAGTACATCCAGACCGATATGTGGGTGCGCTTCCAGAAGCATCGCGGCAATCAATGCATTTATGTCTGCGCGGACGACGCCCACGGTTCGGCCATCATGTTGCGCGCCGAGAAGGAAGGGATCACCCCGGAACAACTGATCGCCAACGTCCAGGCTGAACACAGCGCCGACTTTGCCGAGTTCCTGGTGGATTTCGATAACTTCCACTCGACCCACTCCGACGAAAACCGCGAGCTGTCGAGCCAGATCTACCTGCGCCTCAAGGACGCCGGGCACATTGCCACGCGTTCGATCACCCAGTATTTCGACCCGGAAAAGAAAATGTTCCTGGCCGACCGCTTCATCAAGGGCACCTGCCCGAAATGCGGCACTGAGGACCAGTACGGCGACAACTGCGAGAAATGCGGCGCCACTTACGCGCCCACCGACCTGAAGGATCCGAAGTCGGCCATCTCCGGCGCCACCCCGGTACTCAAGGATTCCCAGCACTTCTTCTTCAAGCTCCCGGATTTCCAGCAGATGCTGCAAACCTGGACCCGCAGCGGCACCCTGCAGGACGCCGTGGCGAACAAGATTGCCGAATGGCTGGACGCCGGCCTGCAACAGTGGGACATCTCCCGCGATGCGCCGTACTTCGGCTTTGAGATCCCGGGCGAGCCAGGCAAGTACTTCTACGTGTGGCTGGACGCGCCGATCGGCTACATGGCCAGCTTCAAGAACCTGTGCGACCGCACGCCGGAGCTGGACTTCGACGCGTTCTGGAACAAGGACTCCACGGCCGAGCTGTACCACTTCATCGGCAAGGACATCGTCAACTTCCACGCGCTGTTCTGGCCTGCAATGCTTGAAGGCTCGGGCTATCGCAAGCCAACCGGCATTGCCGTGCACGGTTACCTGACGGTCAACGGCCAGAAGATGTCCAAGTCCCGTGGCACCTTTATCAAGGCGCGCACCTACCTGGACCACCTGTCGCCGGAATACCTGCGCTACTACTACGCCTCCAAGCTGGGCCGTGGTGTCGACGACCTGGACCTGAACCTGGAAGACTTCGTACAGAAGGTCAACTCGGACCTGGTGGGCAAGGTGGTCAACATCGCCAGCCGTTGCGCCGGGTTTATCCACAAGGGCAACGCCGGGGTGCTGGTGGCTGAAAATGCCGCACCTGAGTTGACCGATGCATTCCTGGCGGCGGCGCCAAGCATCGCCGATGCCTATGAAGCCCGCGACTTTGCCCGGGCCATGCGCGAAATCATGGGCCTGGCCGACCGCGCCAACGCCTGGATCGCCGACAAGGCGCCGTGGTCGCTGAACAAGCAGGAAGGCAAGCAGGCTGAAGTCCAGGCGATCTGCGCCACGGGCGTCAACCTGTTCCGTCAGTTGGTGATCTTCCTCAAGCCGGTATTGCCGTTGCTGGCAGCCGATGCCGAGGCGTTCCTCAATGTGCCGCCGCTGACCTGGAATGACCACGCGACACTGCTCGGCAACCATCAGTTGAATGAGTTCAAGCCGCTGATGACCCGTATCGACCCGGTAAAAGTGCAGGCCATGACCGACGCATCGAAAGAAGACCTCGAGGCCAGCAAGACCGATACCGGCGACGCTGCACCTGCGGGCAATGGCGAACTGGCGAAAGATCCGTTGTCGCCGGAAATCGACTTCGACGCCTTCGCTGCGGTGGACTTGCGGGTTGCCCTGATCCTCAAGGCCGAAGCCGTGGAAGGCGCCGACAAGCTGCTGCGCCTGACCCTGGACATCGGTGATGAACAACGCAACGTGTTCTCGGGGATCAAGAGCGCCTATCCGGACCCATCCAAGCTCGATGGTCGCCTGACCATGATGATCGCCAACCTCAAGCCGCGGAAAATGAAGTTCGGTATCTCCGAAGGCATGGTGATGGCGGCCGGCCCTGGCGGTGAAGAGATCTACCTGTTGAGCCCGGACAGCGGCGCCAAGCCGGGTCAGCGCATCAAGTAACAATGGCTAACTGCCTCATGGTCTCGGCCATGGGGCGGTTTCAGCTAGTACCCCCTCCTCGCTTGCCGGATAATCGGATTCTGTTTGCTGTCGGCCCGTTGTTGGCTGTGGCTTTTCCGGGTTCCAACGCAATGATCAAACCATGAGCTTGATTCAACGTATCGACGCCCTGCTGCCGCAAACCCAGTGTGGCAAATGTGGGCATCCTGGCTGCAAGCCCTACGCAGAAGGCATTGCCCAAGGCGAGGCGATCAACAAGTGCCCTCCGGGCGGCCAGGAAACCATTACAGGCCTGGCGCAGCTGTTGAAGCTCCCGGTGCTGGAGTTGGACACATCTCGAGGGGAAGCGCCCGCACAGATCGCGTTTATCCGTGAAGCGGAGTGCATCGGCTGTACCAAATGCATCCAGGCCTGCCCGGTGGACGCTATCGTCGGTGCTGCCAAATTGATGCACACGGTGATTGTCGACGAGTGCACGGGTTGCGACCTGTGTGTAGCACCCTGCCCGGTTGATTGCATCGAAATGCGTCCGTTGAGCACCGTGGTACCGATTGTCGGCGGGCTGGCCTCCAATGATCATGAACGCGAGGCACGCAGCCTCAAGCGCAACCGGGCCCGGCGACGGTTTGAACAGCGCAACGCGCGGCTGCAACGCGAAGAGGAACAGAAACTTGCCGAACGCCAGGCACGCTCCAAGCGCGCCGCCCCGGTAGCTGCGGCCACGGTCAACCCGGTCCAGGCGGCCATTGAGCGGGTTCGTGCACAAAAAGCCGCGGCCATGGACGCCGCCTTGAAGAAGGCCAAGATCAACCTGGCCATGAGCCGCGCCCAATTGCACAAATCCCTGAAAGCTTTCGGCCACCCGCCGACCTTTGAACAGCAGTCGCAGTTGATCATTCTGCAACAGCACTTCGAAACGGCAGAGCAGGCGCTTGCGGCACTGGTGGTGGCTGATGCCCGCACCTGAACCCCTTGAGCACCGGCCCCACGTGATGAAGCGTGTACTGCCGGTGCACGCCGCGTTTATCCTGCTCGGGTTATTGGGCCCGTTTTTCGTAACCACACTGACTGTCCGCAAGGAACCGCTCGCCCCATGAACGCCGCAAAACGCCTGGAAATTTTCCGCCGGCTTCACGAAGACAACCCGGAACCGAAAACCGAACTGGCCTACTCCTCGCCGTTCGAGTTGCTGATCGCCGTGATTCTCTCGGCCCAGTCCACAGACGTCGGCGTCAACAAGGCCACCGCCAAGTTGTATCCGGTGGCGAACACCCCGGAGGCGATCTACGCGCTGGGGGTTGAGGGGTTGTCCGAATACATCAAGACCATCGGCCTGTACAACAGCAAGGCGAAGAATGTCATCGAGACATGCCGGCTGCTGGTGGAACTGCACGGCAGCGAAGTACCGCAAACGCGCGAAGCCCTGGAAGCCCTTCCGGGTGTTGGCCGAAAAACCGCCAATGTGGTGCTCAATACGGCATTTCGCCAATTGACCATGGCGGTGGACACGCACATCTTTCGGGTCAGCAACCGAACCGGTATTGCCCGCGGAAAAAATGTGGTGGAGGTGGAAAAACAGCTGATGAAGTTCGTGCCCAAGCCGTATCTGCTGGACTCGCATCACTGGTTGATCCTTCACGGACGCTATGTCTGCCAGGCCCGCAAGCCACGCTGTGGCAGCTGCCGCATCGAAGACCTGTGCGAATACAAGGAAAAGACTTCCGACGATTGAGCCATCATTGCTTTTATCGATGAGTCGATTGAAAAAATCTTTTTTACCAGGCCCGAGATTATCGTTATAAGGAGCGCCAACGGCAGTCTTAGCCTGGAGTTAACCTTATGAGCACTGGCAAAGAACAACTGGATGTAGAAGACGACGTTGTTGGCGCTGAATCCGACGATGATGCAGCAGAAGCACCGGTAGAGGTGGCCAAGACCAATTTGAGCAAACGCCGCACCATCGACAACCTTCTGGAAGAGCGGCGCTTGCAAAAACAGTTGGCCGATTACGACTTCGATCTCTAATCGATCCAACGATAAACAGAAGCCTCCCTTGCGGAGGCTTTTTTCTGACTGGATGTAAATGTGAGGCCGGCCTACACCAGGCCGTTTCGCTGGGCCAGCTCGATCAAGTCCACCAGCGAGCGGGCGTTGAGCTTGAGCAGCAAGCGGGTCTTGTAGGTGCTTACAGTCTTGTTGCTCAGGAACATGCCATCGGCGATCTCCTTGTTGGTCTTGCCGCGGGCCAACTGCTGCAACACCATCATCTCCCGGCCGGACAGGCGCTCGACCATGTCCGCTTCGCTGGCGTTGCCCATCGTGGAGCGCACCGAGTTCAACGCCTGGTTGGGGAAGTAGCTGTACCCGCACAGCACCGCCTTGACCGCGCTCAACAGCTCGGTGAGATCCTGTTGCTTGCACACGTAGCCGGCAGCACCCGCCTGCATGCACCGCATCGAGAAATGCCCGGGCGCCTGGGACGTCAGCACCAGCACCTTGAAGGGATGTGCCTGTTTGGTTGATGACAGCCGGCATATAACTTCCAGGCCATCGAGTTTGGGAATTCCAATGTCCAGTATGACAATGTCCGGCATATGCTCGCGCGCAAGTTGCAAGGCATCGACACCGTTATCGGTCTCGGCAACGACCTCATAACTATGACGTTCCATTAGCATACGCACAGCAAGACGAATGACGGGATGATCATCCACGATCAGCACTTTATTCATGGGCAAGTCCAATTTCGCTGTTCGAATTATTAAGAGTAAGCACAATAGCCTAGTCGTTTCTCGCTTGGCATAGCGCTCCCCCCCAAGCAACAGCAAGCAGAGACCTAACCCACAAAGACATAGGATTTAACCTACAAAAAAACGCCAGATCGGAGCTATCCAGTTTTGTTGGGGCTTTCAGAACTTTCCGAGCACAAACATATTTTGAGTGAAAATTCCCAGGATTACGCGGGCCCGGGTAAACGCGCCGTACACAAGTTTCAGGAAATGCCCCTTGTGCGCTGTCAGAAGACCTGTGAACCCGGAGGGAAACCGGGTTTTTAAAAGTTCCATTCGACATAATTACTAACGCTCCATAAATCCTACAGGCATGTCAGCATCTGACATATTCGCGGTACATTTCTGAGTGAATTTTCTGTAGTACATAGTTCCTGCCTACAAGAAAAAATCTCACTTTCAACAATGCATCACTTATCGAGAGAAATTAATAAACATTGCCCCCGTAAAAATATAAACACTCCAGATCATCTCCTGGAGTACCTGAACTTTTTCGAAGCGAACAATAAACACAGGCGCACGCCCGATGATTCCGGATGTATTTTCAACCAAAAAAAAATGGCCCCTTGAGGGGCCATTTTTCATTGCAACTTACAACACTCAGAACAACTTGCGACCTTTGTTGGCCGCAATGCGCATGCGCAACGCGTTCAGCTTGATGAAGCCTGCCGCGTCTGCCTGGTTGTAGGCGCCGCCATCTTCTTCAAAAGTGGCGATGTTGGCGTCGAACAACGACTCATCGGACTTGCGACCGGTCACGATAACGTTGCCCTTGTACAGCTTCAGGCGCACAACGCCGTTCACGTGGACCTGGGAAGCGTCGATCATCTGTTGCAGCATCAGACGCTCCGGGCTCCACCAGTAGCCGGTGTAGATCAGGCTGGCGTACTTGGGCATCAACTCGTCTTTGAGGTGAGCCACTTCACGGTCCAGGGTGATGGACTCAATGGCGCGGTGAGCGCGCAGCATGATGGTGCCGCCCGGGGTTTCGTAGCAACCACGGGACTTCATGCCCACGTAACGGTTCTCGACGATGTCGAGGCGGCCGATACCGTGTTCGCCACCGATACGGTTCAAGGTCGCCAGCACGGTGGCCGGGGTCATTTCGACGCCGTCCAGCGCGACGATGTCGCCGTTGCGGTAGGTCAGTTCCAGGTACTGGGCCTTGTCAGGAGCGTTCTCCGGGGAGACGGTCCATTTCCACATGTCTTCTTCGTGCTCGGTCCAGGTGTCTTCCAGCACGCCGCCTTCATAGGAGATGTGCAGCAAGTTGGCGTCCATCGAGTACGGGGACTTCTTCTTGCCGTGACGCTCGATCGGGATCGCGTGCTTTTCAGCGTAGTCCATCAGCTTTTCACGGGACAACAGGTCCCATTCACGCCACGGAGCAATCACTTTTACGCCTGGCTTCAAGGCGTAGGCGCCCAGTTCGAAACGCACCTGGTCGTTGCCCTTGCCGGTGGCGCCATGGGAAATGGCGTCGGCGCCGGTTTCGTTGGCGATTTCGATCAGGCGCTTGGCGATCAGCGGACGTGCGATGGAAGTACCCAGCAGGTACTCGCCTTCGTAGACAGTGTTGGCGCGAAACATCGGGAAAACGAAATCGCGGACGAACTCTTCGCGCAGGTCGTCAATGTAGATCTCTTTCACGCCCATGGCTTGCGCCTTGGCACGTGCAGGTTCGACCTCTTCGCCCTGACCCAGGTCAGCGGTGAAGGTCACCACTTCACAGTTATAAGTATCCTGCAGCCACTTGAGGATCACCGAAGTGTCCAGGCCGCCGGAATACGCGAGAACGACCTTGTTTACGTCGGCCATGCCATCACTCCACGGGGTTGTACGGAAAGGCGTCGATTCTACCGACCAAAACCGTGAAATTACAGAGGCGCGACAGCAAATGAAGATAAAGCGACAGATTATGTCGAGCGGGCGACGAAACGCCGCACCTTATGAGGTGGCGGCAGCGTTGCCTGGCGCCTTGGCCTGGGGCGCCGGTTTCTCGGGGGCTGCCACCCGTTCGAGCTGAATATTCACCCGGCGGTTTTTCGCCCGGTTGGCCGCGTTGGTGTTCGGCGCCAGCGGATAGCTTTCGCCATGAAAGCGCAGGGTAATCTGCGATTCCTGGATGCCATTGGCCTTGAAGTAGTCCATTACCGCCAATGCACGACGCCGTGAAACGTCGCGATTGGTCAGGCGATTGCCGCTGTTGTCGGAGTGGCCATTCAACTCGACGTGGTTAACCGTCGGGTCGGCTTTCATGAATTCGAGAATCACCGAGAGCTTTTTCCTGGCCGCCGCGTCCAGTTCGATGCCGCCACCCGGGAAACCCACCTCGGTCTGTCTGACCTGCTCGAAATTCATCGGCAGCAGCTTGGTGGTGCAGAGTTGGTAGTCGTTGTAGGCCTTGCTGAATTTCGCCGGCAGCAGGCGGATCTCGGAGTAACCGCCGTCGCGGCTATAGTGGCGCACCGTCGGGCTGCGCCCTTCGAGCAGGCCGGTAAACAAACGCCCGGCCTGGGCCTGGGAGCTGTTGAACAGCACATCGCCACTGCCGACACGCACCACCCCCAGGTTGATATCGCCACGCCCCGGCTGCCACGGCGCAGCCGCCGCCAACAGGGTTGCGGAACCGGCACCCAACGAGCCGTTAAAGGCTTTCAGGCGAAACGTCGCCTGCTCGCCGGCCCGGCGCACGAACTCGCCCGAGCCGAAATCGGTGATCGGCTGGGTCAAGCGGCACTCGAATTTATCGCCCTCCACTTTCCACTCAATATTCTCCAGACGTGTCTGGAACGTGAGGGCCATCGCGGGCAGGCTGGCGAACACACTGAGCAGGGCTAGATAATGCTGGCGCACGGGAGGCTCCACTGGTTTCTACAACACATCAAGGCGTCATACATCGTTAAGGCATACCCAGGGATATCGGTCGCATCCTGCAAAACTTGATAGCGAGTGCCTGCAAGAGTCTTTTCCGGTAGCATTCCCACCAGATTGACCCGCCTGGAATCCCCAATGTCCGACCGCCTGACCCTGCTGCGTCCCGACGACTGGCATATTCATCTTCGCGATGGTGCTGCGTTGCCCCAAACCGTGGCCGATGTAGCGCGCACGTTTGGCCGCGCCATCATCATGCCTAACCTGGTACCTCCGGTGCGTAACGCCGCGGAAGCCGACGCCTATCGCCAGCGCATTCTCGCTGCACGACCGGCCGGCAGCCGCTTCGAACCGTTGATGGTGCTGTACCTGACCGACCGCACCCAGCCCGAAGAAATTCGCCAGGCCAAAGCCAGTGGTTTCGTGCACGCCGCCAAGCTGTACCCGGCCGGCGCGACCACCAACTCCGATTCCGGCGTCACCAGTATCGACAAGATCCTGCCGGCCATCGAAGCCATGGCCGAAGTGGGCATGCCGTTGCTGATCCACGGTGAAGTCACCCGTGGCGATGTCGATGTGTTCGATCGTGAAAAGATCTTCATCGACGAGCACATGCGCCGAGTTGTCGAGCTGTTCCCGACCCTCAAGGTGGTGTTCGAGCACATCACCACCGCCGATGCCGTGCAGTTCGTCACCGAGGCTTCGGCCAACGTCGGCGCGACCATCACCGCGCATCACCTGCTGTACAACCGCAACCACATGCTGGTGGGCGGGATTCGGCCGCACTTCTATTGCCTGCCGATTCTCAAGCGCAACACGCACCAGGTAGCGCTGCTCGATGCCGCCACCAGTGGCAGCGAGAAATTTTTCCTCGGTACCGACTCTGCACCTCACGCCCAACACGCCAAGGAAGCCGCGTGTGGTTGTGCCGGGTGTTACACCGCCTATGCGGCGATCGAGTTGTATGCCGAAGCGTTCGAACAACGCAACGCCCTGGACAAGCTTGAAGGGTTCGCCAGCCTCAACGGCCCACGTTTCTATGGCCTGCCGGCGAATACCGACCGCATTACCCTGGTCCGTGAAGACTGGACCGCCCCCACCAGCCTGCCGTTTGGCGAGCTGACCGTTATCCCGCTGCGCGCCGGTGAAACACTGCGCTGGCGCCTGCTGGAGGAACACCCGTGAGTGAAGACCATTACGACGACGACCAGGAACACGGCGGCGGTGGTGGCGGTTCCCGTCACCCGATGGCCGAGCGTTTCCGTGGCTACCTGCCGGTTGTCATCGACGTAGAAACCGGCGGCTTCAATTGCGCCACTGACGCGCTGCTGGAAATCGCCGCCACGACCATCGGCATGGATGAACAGGGTTTCGTGTTCCCGGAACACACCCACTTCTTCCGCGTCGAGCCGTTCGAAGGCGCCAACATCGAAGCGGCGGCCCTGGAGTTCACCGGGATCAAGCTTGATCACCCACTGCGCATGGCCGTCAGTGAAGAAGCGGCGCTGACCGACATCTTCCGTGGCGTACGCAAGGCCCTGAAGGCCAATGGCTGCAAACGCGCGATCCTGGTGGGCCACAACAGCAGCTTCGACCTGGGCTTCCTCAACGCCGCCGTGGCGCGCCTGGACATGAAACGCAACCCGTTTCACCCGTTCTCCAGCTTCGACACTGCGACCCTGGCCGGTTTGGCCTATGGCCAGACCGTGCTGGCGAAGGCCTGCCAGGCTGCCGGTATCGACTTCGACGGTCGTGAGGCCCACTCGGCTCGCTACGACACCGAGAAGACGGCCGAGCTGTTCTGCGGCATCGTCAACCGTTGGAAACAGATGGGCGGCTGGGAAGACTTCGGCGACTGAAGCCAAATCCCGCACATAAAAAAACCGGCCTTCTCAGGCCGGTTTTTTTTGCTTCGAACGTGGCTTACAGCTTGCCAGCGTTCTCGGTCAGGTAAGCCGCAACGCCTTCTGGCGAAGCGTTCATGCCTTTGTCGCCTTTTTTCCAGTTGGCAGGGCAAACTTCACCGTGCTCTTCGTGGAATTGCAGAGCGTCGACCAGGCGGATCAGCTCTTCCATGTTACGGCCCAGCGGCAGGTCGTTGATGATCTGCGAGCGCACAACGCCCTTGTCGTCGATCAGGAACGCGCCACGGAAAGCCACGCCGCCTTCGGACTCAACGTCGTAGGCCTTGGCGATGTCGTGCTTCATGTCGGCAGCCATGGTGTATTTGACTTTGCCGATGCCGCCATCATTGATGGCGGTGTTGCGCCAGGCGTTGTGGGTGAAATGGGAGTCGATGGAAACGGCTACCACTTCAACGTTACGCGCCTTGAAATCGTCCATGCGGTGATCCAGAGCGATCAGCTCCGATGGGCAGACGAAGGTGAAGTCCAGCGGGTAGAAGAACACCAGGCCGTATTTGCCTTTGATGGCTTCAGACAGTTTGAAGCTGTCTACGATTTCGCCATTGCCGAGGACGGCGGGTACGTCGAAATCCGGGGCTTGTTTGCCGACGAGTACGCTCATTGGGTATCTCCTGATGGTGGTGACTGAAGTAAAAGGATCCGTCCCAGTGTGCCGCAGCTAAACGACAGGCCTGTGACGTGATCACGCTTCGTGAAGACCGACCATCATACCGGAAAAAAGCCGTTCGTCAGTGAAGCCGCGTGCAAACACCAAGGCTTGAGAAACTACTTTGACAATCATTCTCGTTAACATTAAGATCCGTCGCACTTAAGCCTTAAACCGCGATGGTTCTCCCTTATGTATGTCTGCCTTTGCACTGGCGTCACCGACGGACAAATCCGCGAAGCAATCTACGAAGGTTGCTGCAGCTACAAGGAAGTACGTGAAACCACCGGCGTTGCCAGCCAATGCGGCAAATGCGCCTGCCTCGCCAAGCAAGTGGTACGGGAAACCCTGACGCAGCTGCAAACTGCCCAGGCTGCGATCCCCTACTCAGCAGAATTTACACACGCTTAATCAGCGTGTTTTAAAGAACCGGACTTAGTGTCCGGTTTTTTTATGCCCGAAATTCAAACAGTTAGCGCCAAGACGCGGAACACAAACATTCTTATTCCGATTAATTTTCATTTATTATTCAATAACTTAGGTTTGACAGTAGTAAATGCGCAGCTCAAACTCCGCCTTATATACAGCTAATACAGGGCAGGACCCCAATCATGAAAGGCGACATCACAGTCATCCAGCAACTCAACAAAATCCTTGCCAATGAACTGGTCGCGATCAATCAGTACTTCCTGCATGCGCGCATGTATGACGATTGGGGCCTGGAAAAGCTGGGCAAGCGTGAATACAAAGAATCCATCAAGGCCATGAAGGACGCTGACGCGCTGATCAAGCGCATCCTGTTCCTGGAAGGCCTGCCGAACGTGCAGGACCTGGGCAAGCTGAACATCGGCGAGCACACCCAGGAAATGATCAACTGCGACCTGAACTTCGAGCGCAAGAGCCACACCGACCTGAAGGCCGCCATTGCTCATTGCGAATCCAAGGGCGACTTCGGCAGCCGTGAACTGCTGGAAGATATCCTTGAAGACCAGGAAGAACACATCGACTGGCTGGAAACCCAAATCGGCCTGATCGACAAAGTGACTATCGAGAATTACCTGCAATCGCAGATGGGTGAATAACCCTTCAATTCCCGGCCACTAAAAAGCCCCGCTCTCTTTCGAGAAGCGGGGCTTTTTATTGCCGCGGCCTAAAACAAATCAGGCTTCGGTCTTCGCAGCTGCTTTGGCCGCTGCGTCTTTGATCAGTGCCTGCAACGAACCATCAGCCGCCATTTCGGTGATGATGTCGCTACCGCCGACCAGCTCACCGGCAACCCACAGCTGCGGGAAGGTTGGCCAGTTGGCGTACTTCGGCAGGTTGGCGCGGATTTCCGGGTTCTGCAGGATATCCACGTAGGCGAACTTCTCGCCACATTGCATGATTGCCTGGGAAGCCTTTGCGGAGAAGCCACACTGGGGAGCGTTAGGGGCGCCCTTCATGTAAAGCAGAATAGTGTTGTTGGCAATCTGCTCTTTGATCGTTTCGATGATATCCATGGAACACCTCGGCTGGAACTTTCCGACTCATGGGTCGGCACGGTGGCGCATTGTAACGCAAACCCCAGCGTGACGCTCGGACTCCCCGACAGACAATCCTTACGCCGCCGCCACCTGCACCGGCACGCCGTTCAACGCTGCGTTGCCCGACAGCTCATCCAGTTGCCGCTCATCCGTCAGGTCATTCGCGCTCGCCCCCGGCTGCCCGCTGGCGATGGTCATCTGCACGCCAGGGCGGCCGTGGCCCCAACCGTGAGGCAGGCTGACCACGCCGGGCATCATGTCGAGACTGGCCAACACTTCCACCTCGATCATGCCGATCCGCGAGCTGACCCGTACCCGCTGCCCGTCAGTCAACTGGCGATGGGCAAGGTCATCCGGATGCATCAGCAGTTGATGGCGAGGCTTGCCCTTCACCAGCCGGTGGTAGTTATGCATCCAGGAGTTGTTGCTGCGCACATGCCGGCGGCCGATCAGCAGCAACTCATTCACCTCGGGCACCGGCTGCGCGGCAAAGCGCGCCAGGTCGGCAAGTATAACCGACGGTGCAGCCTGCAGATGGCCATTGGCGGTTTTCAGGCGGCCTGCGAGGTTGGGTTTCAGCGGCCCGAGGTCCAGGCCATGAGGGTGATCGGCCAGCGCGGCAATGGACAACCTGTCGCCATAAGGCCCGGCTCGCAGCCCGAAGTCGATCATCTGCGCAGGCGGCATCGTCGGTTTGAGTGTATTACCCGTCTTCTCGGCAAACGCCCGGGCCAGGCCGACGAAGATTTCCCAGTCATGCAACGCACCCTCGGGTTTCGGCAGGATGGCGCGATTGAAACGGGTGACGTTACGCACCGCGAACATATTGAAGGTGGTGTCGTAGTGATCGTTTTCCAGGGCCGAGGTGGACGGCAGGATCAGGTCGGCGTAACGCGTGGTCTCGTTGATATACAGGTCGATGCTGACCATGAACTCCAGGCCATCCAGCGCCTGCTCCAGTTGCCGGCCGTTGGGCGTGGACAACACCGGATTGCCCGCCACCGTCACCAAGGCGCGGATTTGCCCTTCACCCTCAGTGAGCATTTCTTCAGCCAGTGCCGATACCGGCAGCTCGCCCCCGTACTCGGGTCGCCCGGAAACCCGGCTTTGCCAGCGATTGAAATGCCCGCCGGAGGTGGAAGCTACCAGGTCGACTGCCGGCGTGGTGCACAAGGCCCCGCCGACTCGATCCAGATTACCGGTCACCAGGTTGATCAACTGCACCAGCCAATGGCACAGCGTGCCAAACGCCTGGGTCGATACGCCCATGCGGCCATAGCACACCGCCGCATCGGCCGCGGCGAAGTCCCGGGCCAACTGGCGGATCTGCTCGGCGGGTACCGCACATTGACGGCTCATGGCCTCGGCGGTGAATCCGGCCACGGCGTGGCGCACGTCATCCAGGCCGTCCACCGGCAGGTGACTGTCACGGGTCAGGTTCTCGGCAAACAGTGTATTGAGCAATCCGAACAACAACGCCGCATCACCGCCCGGGCGCACGAACAGATGCTGGTCGGCCATCGCCGCCGTCTCGCTGCGGCGCGGATCAACCACCACGACTTTACCGCCGCGAGCCTGGATGGCCTTCAGGCGTTTCTCCACATCCGGCACGGTCATGATGCTGCCGTTGGACGCCAACGGGTTGCCGCCGAGGATCAGCATGAAATCGGTATGGTCGATGTCCGGGATCGGCAGCAACAGGCCGTGGCCGTACATCAGGTGGCTGGTGAGGTGGTGGGGTAACTGGTCCACCGAGGTGGCGGAAAAGCGATTGCGGGTCTTCAGCTGGCCAAGGAAGTAGTTGCTATGGGTCATCAGGCCATAGTTGTGCACGCTCGGATTGCCCTGGTACACCGCCACCGCATTCTGCCCGTGACGCGTCTGAATCGCGGCCAGGCGCTCGGCTACAAGTACAAAGGCGTCTTCCCACGGGATCGGCTGCCATTCGCTGCCCACCCGCAACATGGGCTGGTGCAGGCGGTCCGGGTCATTCTGGATGTCTTGCAGGGCCACGGCCTTGGGGCAGATATGGCCACGGCTGAACGTATCCAGGGGGTCGCCCTTGATCGAGGTGATCGCCAGGCTTGCGTCTTCGCCCTGGGTGGTCTCCAGTGTGAGGCCGCAGATGGCTTCGCACAGATGGCAGGCACGGTGGTGGAGAGTCTTGGTCATGGCCAGTCTCTTTTATTGTGGGCTAGGCGCTTCGGACGAAAACTATGGCCCGCCCGGGGCAGCAGCGCCAGCAACGTTCGTCGTGTGAATCCAGGGGCATCAGGCCAGGCCATGAGGAAACATCAGGAAATGTTTCAGAAGCCTTCGGCAGCCCGCTGAAACCGACGCAGCCCGGCCTCAGCCCGCCCTCACGCATTGCAATGTGGCGCAGCGCCAGTGTACAAATGACCCGCTGCTGTCAGGAAACAGGCTTCAAAAGCGCCCTCCCCGCGTCCTTGAACTCCCCTAAAAACTGTAGCCCTATTGGTAAGACGCGACATTTAATTATAAGATCGCGCCTTCCCCTATTTCGTCGCCCCGTGCGGCTTTCGCCGCAGGTCTCGCCCGTTTTCAAAATAAACCAGGCTTTGAGTATCTGCGGTCTGTTGCAAAAAGGTAGTTAATGATGAGCGCAAGGCACTTTCTCTCCCTGATGGATTGCACGCCCGAAGAGCTGGTCAGCGTGCTCCGTCGAGGCATTGAGCTTAAAGACCTGCGTAACCGCGGCGTACTGTTCGAGCCTTTGAAAAACCGCGTGCTCGGGATGATTTTCGAGAAGTCGTCCACCCGCACCCGCGTGTCTTTCGAAGCCGGCATGATTCAGCTCGGCGGCCAGGCTATCTTCCTGTCACCTCGCGATACCCAACTGGGCCGTGGCGAGCCGATCAGCGATTGCGCGATCGTGATGTCGAGCATGCTGGATGCGGTGATGATCCGTACCTTCGCCCACAGCACCCTGACCGAATTTTCCGCCAACTCCCGAGTGCCCGTGATCAACGGCCTGTCCGATGACCTGCACCCCTGCCAGTTGCTGGCCGACATGCAAACCTTCCTCGAACAGCGCGGCTCGATCCAGGGCAAGACCGTGGCCTGGATCGGCGACGGCAACAACATGTGCAACAGCTATATAGAAGCGGCGATCCAGTTCGACTTCAAATTGCGCGTTGCCTGCCCTGAAGGCTACGAGCCGGATGCACGTTTCCTGGCCCAGGCCGGCGACCGCGTGACCATCGTCCGCGACCCGCGTGAGGCGGTCATCGGCGCACACCTGGTGAGCACCGACGTGTGGACCTCCATGGGCCAGGAAGAGGAAACCGCCAAGCGCCTCAAGCTCTTCGCCCCGTTCCAGGTCACCCGCGCCCTGCTCGACCTGGCCGCGCCGGACGTGCTGTTCATGCACTGCCTGCCCGCCCACCGTGGCGAAGAAATCAGTCTCGACCTGCTGGACGATCAACGTTCAGTAGCCTGGGCCCAGGCGGAAAACCGCCTGCACGCACAAAAAGCCCTGCTCGAGTTTCTGGTTGCGCCGGCGTACCGTCCTGCATGAGCCCGCCACTACTGCTGAACCTGCGCAATCTGGCATGCGGCTATCAAGACCAACGGGTGGTGCAGAACCTCAATCTGCACCTCAACGCCGGCGACATCGGTTGCCTGCTGGGCTCCTCGGGCTGCGGCAAGACCACCACGCTGCGAGCGATTGCCGGGTTTGAGCCGGTGCATGAAGGCGAGATCAGCCTGGCAGGCGAAGTCATTTCCAGCGCCGGTTTCACACTGGCCCCGGAGAAACGTCGGATCGGCATGGTGTTCCAGGACTACGCGCTGTTTCCACACCTCAGCGTGGCTGACAACATCGCCTTCGGCATTCGCAAGCACCCGCAAAAAGAGCGTGTGGTCGCTGAATTGCTTGAACTGGTGAACCTGAAGAACCTCGGCAAGCGCTTCCCCCACGAACTCTCGGGCGGCCAGCAGCAACGCGTCGCCCTGGCTCGCGCCCTGGCGCCGGAACCGCAATTGTTGCTGCTGGACGAACCCTTCTCCAACCTCGACGGCGAACTGCGGCGCAAACTCAGCCACGAAGTACGCGATATCCTCAAGGCGCGGGGCACCAGTGCGATTCTGGTGACCCACGACCAGGAAGAAGCCTTCGCAGTGAGTGACCATGTCGGTGTGTTCAAGGAAGGTCGCCTGGAGCAGTGGGATACGCCCTACAACCTCTATCACGAACCGCTGACACCCTTTGTCGCCAGCTTCATTGGCCAGGGTTACTTCATTCGCGGGCAGTTGAACACGCCAGAATCGGTTACCACCGAACTGGGGGAGTTGCGCGGCAATCGTGCCTACACCTGGCCAACCGGCGGCGCGGTGGATGTGTTGCTGCGCCCGGACGACATCGTTTATGCACCGGACAGCGCCTTGAAGGCGCGGATTGTCGGCAAGACGTTCCTCGGCGCGTCGACCCTGTATCGCTTGCAGCTGCCGACAGGCGCTCAGCTGGAGTCGATCTTCCCCAGCCACGCCGATCACTTGGTCGGTGCCGACGTGGGCATTCGCGTGGCAGCCGAGCACCTGGTGTTGTTCCAGGCCTCAGGCAGCACCGCAGCACAAATCCCTCAGGTTGAGTCAGGCGTTCGACGCTACAGCACCGCCTCCTGACGTCAACGCATCACGCCCGGCCAATTTCCGCGAACTTGGCCTGGGTGTGTTCGGCCAGCACTGTCGCTGCCAACTCCACCTCAAGCCCCCTTCTCCCCGCACTGATAAAAATTGTCGGAAACGACTGCGCCGTCACATCGATGAAGGTGCGCAGGCGTTTCTTCTGCCCCAGCGGGCTGATGCCGCCCAACAAGTAACCGGTGGCCCGTTGCGCCGCTGCCGGGTCTGCCATCTCGACCTTTTTTACCCCTGCCGCCTGCGCCAACGCTTTTAAATCCAAACTTCCGACGACCGGCACAACCGCCACCAGCAGTTCGGCTTTTTCACTGCTGGCCAGCAGGGTCTTGAACACCTGCGCCGGGTCCAGGCCCAATTTTTCCGCGGCCTCCAGACCATAGGACGCTGCCTTGGGGTCATGTTCGTAACTGTGAATTCGATGTTCGGCGCGAACTTTTTTCAACAGGTCCAATGCGGGCGTCATGTGGGCTCCAGGCTTGGCAAAAAGGTGAAAAAACAGACAGCCAATTCTAGGCCAACAACAAGCAAAAGGCTCTAGTCCGAAGCCCTCTGCCACGCCCTCACGCGCACCTTCCCTGCCGCTTCCCGCGCCCACGGCACGATCATTCATCACACCAATAATTACAAAATGACCGATCGTTCACTTTCGACCTTTGACAGCCGTCATTCTTGTCTATATTTTTTCGTTTACGAATACTGTAGGAATGCACCTACGGATTCACAGCAGTAAGCCGCGAACAGGATGGGGATCCTCGCCACGGTGAAAATCGCCGATTGCCCGTTGCGGCAAAACGCCAGACAACAACAAAAACAGAGGTTTTCCATGACAACTGCTCTTCAACAGCCTTCACTTTCAAGTCAATGCATGGCCGAATTCCTGGGCACTGCGTTGCTGATCTTCTTCGGTACCGGATGTGTTGCTGCGCTCAAGGTCGCGGGTGCCAGCTTTGGGTTGTGGGAAATCAGTATCATCTGGGGGATCGGCGTCAGCATGGCGATCTACCTGAGCGCCGGCATTTCCGGGGCTCACCTCAATCCGGCGGTCAGTATCGCCCTGTGCATCTTTGCCGATTTCGACAAGCGCAAACTGCCGTTCTACATCATCGCCCAGGTCGCCGGCGCCTTCTGCTCGGCCGCGTTGGTTTACACGCTCTATAGCAACCTGTTTTTCGATTACGAACAAACCCACCACATGATTCGCGGCACTCAGGCCAGCCTGGAATTGGCGTCGGTGTTCTCCACCTACCCGCATCCGCTGCTGGGCACGGCCCAGGCGTTCCTGGTGGAAATGGTCATCACCGCGATCCTGATGGGCGTGATCATGGCCCTGACCGACGACAACAATGGACTGCCCCGCGGCCCGTTGGCGCCGCTGCTGATTGGTTTGCTGATCGCCGTGATTGGCAGTGCCATGGGCCCGCTGACCGGCTTTGCGATGAACCCGGCCCGTGACTTCGGCCCCAAGCTGATGACCTTTTTCGCCGGTTGGGGTGAAATGGCTTTCACTGGCGGGCGCGACATTCCTTACTTCCTGATTCCGATCTTTGCGCCGATTGTCGGCGCCTGCCTCGGTGCTGCCGCCTATCGCGGGCTGATTGCCCGTCACCTGCCCAGCGCCGCACCTGCTACAACTGATGCAACCGAAGCGGCTGCCACCGCCAAAACCCGTACTTCCTGATGCGATAGCCTGGACCGTACTGCCCTTTTGCGGCCCAGGCTGTTTACTGACTTCCCTATTCTCCGTCCAAGGCAATCGACATGACCGACATTCAGAATAAGAACTACATCATTGCCCTCGATCAGGGCACCACCAGTTCCCGGGCGATCATCTTCGATCGTGACGCCAACGTGGTCTGCACCGCCCAGCGTGAATTCACCCAGCATTACCCGCAAGCCGGCTGGGTCGAACATGACCCGATGGAGATTTTCGCCACCCAGAGCGCGGTGATGGTCGAGGCCCTGGCACAAGCCGGCCTGCACCATGACCAGGTCGCGGCCATCGGTATCACCAACCAGCGTGAAACCACCGTGGTCTGGGACAAAATCACCGGCCGCCCGATCTACAACGCGATCGTCTGGCAATGCCGCCGCAGCACCGAGATCTGCCAGCAGCTCAAGCGCGACGGCCACGAACAATACATCAACGACACCACCGGCCTGGTCACCGACCCGTACTTCTCCGGCACCAAGCTCAAGTGGATCCTCGACAACGTCGAAGGCAGCCGCGAACGTGCGCGTAACGGCGAGCTGCTGTTCGGCACCATCGACAGCTGGCTGATCTGGAAATTTACCGGCGGCAAGACCCACGTCACCGACTACACCAACGCCTCGCGCACCATGCTCTTCAACATCCACACGCTGGAATGGGATTCGAAGATGCTGGAGATTCTCGACGTGCCGCGCGAAATGCTGCCGGAAGTGAAGTCTTCCTCGGAAATCTACGGTCGCACCAAAAGCGGTATCGCCATCGGCGGTATCGCCGGTGACCAGCAGGCGGCGCTATTTGGCCAAATGTGCGTAGAACCGGGCCAGGCGAAAAACACCTACGGCACCGGCTGCTTCCTGCTGATGAACACCGGCGACAAGGCGGTGAAATCCAAGCACGGCATGCTCACCACCATCGCCTGCGGCCCGCGTGGCGAAGTGGCCTACGCCCTGGAAGGCGCCGTGTTCAACGGCGGTTCCACCGTGCAATGGCTACGTGATGAGTTGAAGATCATCGCCGATGCCACCGACACCGAATACTTCGCCGGCAAGGTCAAGGACAGCAACGGCGTGTACCTGGTGCCAGCCTTCACCGGCCTGGGCGCTCCGTACTGGGACCCGTATGCCCGTGGTGCGCTGTTCGGCCTGACCCGTGGTGTACGCGTGGATCACATCATTCGTGCAGCCCTGGAGTCGATTGCCTACCAGACCCGCGACGTACTCGATGCCATGCAGCAGGATTCCGGCGAACGCCTCAAATCCCTGCGGGTAGACGGTGGCGCGGTCGCCAACAACTTCCTGATGCAGTTCCAGGCCGACATCCTCGGTACCCAGGTTGAACGCCCACAAATGCGCGAAACCACCGCGTTGGGCGCCGCCTACCTGGCCGGCCTGGCGTGCGGTTTCTGGGGCAGCCTGGACGAACTGCGTGGCAAGGCGGTAATCGAGCGTCAATTCGAACCGCAGCTGGAAGAAGCAGCGAAGGAAAAACTCTACGCCGGCTGGCAGAAAGCAGTCAGCCGCACCCGCGACTGGGAACCCCACGAAGGCGCTGAATAAGCCAAGCGCCGGACGCGCATAGGGTTGTAACTGGCAGGGAGCAGATTCCTGCGTCATCATGGGCCACTTTTTACGGCAGCCCAAAGGACGCACCATGAATCTGCCTCCCCGCCAGCAACAAATCCTCGAACTGGTTCGCGAACGCGGCTATGTGAGTATCGAGGAAATGGCGCAGCTCTTCGTTGTCACCCCGCAAACCATCCGCCGCGATATCAATCAACTGGCGGAAGCCAATCTGTTGCGCCGCTACCATGGCGGCGCAGCCTATGATTCCAGCGTTGAAAACACCGCGTACGCCATGCGTGCCGACCAGATGCGCGACGAAAAACAGCGCATCGGCGAAGCCATCGCCGCGCAAATCCCCGATCACGCCTCGCTGTTTATCAACATCGGTACCACCACCGAATCGATCGCGCGTGCGCTGCTTAACCACAGCCACCTGAAAATCATCACCAATAACCTCAACGTCGCCATGATGCTGAGTGCCAAAGACGACTTCGACGTACTCCTGACCGGCGGCAACGTGCGCCGGGATGGCGGTGTGGTAGGCCAGGCCAGCGTTGATTTCATCAACCAGTTCAAGGTCGATTTCGCCTTGGTGGGCATCAGCGGTATCGATGAAGACGGCAGCCTTCTGGACTTCGATTATCAGGAAGTACGGGTTTCCCAGGCGATCATTGCCAATGCGCGCAAGGTGATCCTGGCGGCGGACTCCAGCAAATTCGGGCGCAACGCCATGATTCGCCTGGGACCCATCAGTTTGATTGATTGTTTAGTCACCGATCAGCAGCCGGTCCCGGCACTGGTGCAACTGTTGAATCAGCACAAGATTCGACTGGAAGTGGTGTAAGCCTATACAGGGGGTGTCCTGCCCCCTGATGTTCACAAATTTTCCTTTGTTCGCCCTTCGATCAGTATTTTCAATCGAAGCGGGCTGGCTGTACCTGCGTTTATAAGCTACCATTTTCGCAAATGAACATTTATGTTCGAATTCCAATACGAAAAAGATTGCGAGGCCAGCCGATGAACCCTTCTACCTTGCCTGCCCCACCGCTTGCCGAAGTCTATGACGTCGCCGTTATCGGTGGCGGGATCAATGGCGTCGGGATTGCAGCAGACGCAGCCGGTCGCGGTTTGTCGGTATTCCTTTGCGAAAAGGACGACCTGGCCAGCCACACTTCCTCCGCGAGCAGCAAGCTGATCCACGGTGGCCTGCGTTACCTGGAGCATTACGAATTCCGCCTGGTGCGCGAGGCCCTGGCTGAACGTGAGGTGCTGTTGGCCAAGGCCCCGCACATCGTCAAGCAGATGCGCTTTGTATTGCCTCACCGCCCGCACCTGCGTCCGGCATGGATGATTCGCGCCGGCCTGTTCCTGTATGACCATCTGGGCAAGCGGGAAAAACTCGAAGGCTCCAAGAGCCTCAAGTTCGGCCCCGACAGCCCGCTGAAAAGCGAAATCACCAAAGGCTTCGAATACTCCGATTGCTGGGTCGACGACGCCCGCCTTGTAGTACTCAACGCCATGGCTGCGCGGGAAAAGGGTGCGCACATCCACACCCAGACCCGTTGCGTCAGCGCACACCGCAGCAAAGGCCTGTGGGAAATGAACATGGAACGTGCCGACGGCAGCCTGTTCTCGATCCGCGCCCGAGCGCTGGTGAACGCCGCCGGCCCGTGGGTGGCCAAGTTCATCAAGGATGACTTGAAGCTGGATTCGCCCTACGGCATCCGTCTGATCCAGGGCAGCCACCTGATCGTACCGAAGCTGTATGAAGGCGCCCACGCGCACATCCTGCAGAACGAAGACCAGCGTATCGTCTTCACCATTCCGTACCTGAATCACCTGACCATCATCGGCACCACCGACCGCGAATACACCGGCGACCCGGCGAAAGTGGCGATTACCGAAGGTGAAACCGACTACATGCTCAACGTGGTCAACGCGCACTTCAAGAAACAACTGAGCCGCGATGACATCGTGCACACCTATTCCGGCGTGCGCCCGCTGTGCAACGACGAGTCCGACAACCCGTCGGCCGTGACCCGCGACTACACCCTGGCGCTGTCCGGCACCTCGGGCGAGGCGCCGTTGCTGTCGGTGTTCGGCGGCAAGCTGACCACCTACCGCAAGCTGGCCGAATCGGCGATGGCACAACTGGCGCCTTACTTCACGCAGATGCGCCCAAGCTGGACGGCTACAGCCACCCTGCCCGGCGGCGAAAACATGAGCACGCCAGAAGCCCTGGCCGATGCAATCCGTAGCAAATACGACTGGGTGCCGAGCGAGATTGCCCGTCGCTGGTCCACCACTTACGGCAGCCGCACCTGGCGCCTGCTGGAAGGCGTGCAATCGCTGGCGGACATGGGTGACCACCTCGGTGGCGGCCTGTACACCCGCGAAGTCGATTACCTGTGCGCTGAAGAATGGGCCACTCAGCCCCAGGACATCCTGTGGCGCCGCAGCAAGCTGGGCCTGTTCACCACGCCGCAGGAGCAGGAGAACGTGCAGCGTTACCTGTCCAAGGTTGAGCACAACCGCGGCAAGATCGAAGCGGCCTGATCAGCCCGACGTAAAAAAGCCCCTGCACCGAAAGGTCCAGGGGCTTTTTCATGCCTGCAGATGACGCTGATAGCGCAGGCCCATTTCACGAATCCCGCTGAAGGCAGAACCCAGCAACACGGGATAAGCCGCCTGCAAAAAGCCTGGCGTGGCCGTCGCGAGAGCCCGCTCCAACCATAGGCAGGCCTGCACTTCGTCGCCGTCGTGAGCCAGCTCCGCAGCATGGTTGTATTGCCCGCGGAAATCCCCGGCCTCGGCTGAGCGCTGATACCACTGGCGCGCCAGTTGAACATCCTTGGGCACCACCACGCCTTCATGGTGGAACCGACCCAACAGGTTCATCGACTTGGCGTGCCCCTTGGCCGCAGCCTGGCGGAAGAGTTCATATGCCGCGACAAGGTCACGCTCCACACCACGGCCACGCGTCAGCAACTGGCCGTAGTTATACAAACCCCAATCCAGCCCCAGATCGGCGGCCTTGCGGTAATGCCGCGCACTGTCTTCCAAGTCGACCTCGCAGCCCCAGCCATTCTCCAGGCAGCGCCCGATCATGTTGATCGCCATGGGGTGACGCTGCCGCGCAGCGATGCGAAACCAGCTCAACCCCTGCGCCTCATCCTTCTGCACGCCACGACCGTCGAGCAGCAGCTGGGCCAGGGTCGCCTGTGCGTCGGCATCTCCCAGCTGTGCCGCATGCATCACCCAGCGCACATAGGCACGCGGGTTATCACCGATATCCGAGGGCTCGCTGCCTGGCTGTGCGCTCTGCATTCCTGCCCCGAGTAGCGATCAAGGACCGCAAAAAGTTTCATGATTTATTTGGTTACAAAGTATTACATTTGAGATCGCTTATCAATTACGATCGCATCTCACTAACACTAACAAGAGATTACTCAATGGCTACCGGCATCAGTTCTGCCCCCCTCTCATCGCGGCATTTGCTCGCGTCGGCAGTGGGCCTGGCAGTGGCTGCGCAAGGAGGATTCAGTTACGCGGCGGAGCCCGCACCAGAAGACAACACAGGGGTCATCCAACTCGGCGCGACCAGCATCGAAGGCCAGGCCCCGAGCCAGAGCGTCTACAACCCTGTGGCGCCTTCTTCCCCCAAGTACACCGAGCCATTGCGCGACACGCCGCAGACCATCACGGTGGTGCCCAAGGAAGTCATTCATGACCAGAACCTGCTGACCCTGCGCGACGTGCTCAGCACCGTGCCGGGGATCACCTTCGGTGCCGGCGAAGGCGGCAGCGGGTATGGCGACAGCATCAACCTGCGCGGCTTCTCCGCCAGCGGCGACATCTACGTAGACGGCGTGCGTGACAGCGCGCAGTACAGCCGAACCGACCCGTTCAACCTGGAGCAGGTCGAAGTCGTCAGCGGCGCAAGTTCGGTGTATTCCGGCTCCGGCGCGGTCGGTGGCACCATCAACCTGGTGAGCAAACAGCCGGAATTACGCGACAAAACCACCATCAGTGCGGGCATCGGCACCGATAACTACAAGCGCACCACCCTGGACACCAACCAGACGCTGAACGACACCACCGCGTTCCGCCTGAACCTGATGGCCCATGGTAACGACGTGCCTGGCCGCGATTATGAAGATTACGAACGCTGGGGCATCGCGCCCTCCATCGCGTTTGGCCTGGGCACGCCGACACGTGTCACCGTCAGTTATGAGCACCAGAAAGACGACAACACACCGCAATACGGTATCCCGATCTACAACGGCAAGCCCATGCCGGGCGTGGGTTGGAGTGACTACTACGGCTACCACAACATCAATGACCAGCAAATCACCTCGGACTCGTTCAGCCTGAAGCTCGAACACGACTTCAACGACGCCGTGTCCGTGCGCAACTTCACCCGCGTCGAGCGGGTGCGCCAGGACCTGCGCGCCTCAGGCCCCGAAGGTGCATTGACCGGCTGTCTGGCCAGCGGCACCCAGATCACCGGCGCCCCTTGCGCCGCAGGCCTGCAGCCGGGCTACTTCCAGCCAAGCGGCGGCTCACTGGGTAACGAGCGCAACACCCAGAACAAGATGTTCACCAACCAGACCGACGTCACCAGCCACTTCAGCACCGGGTTCATCGACCACACGCTGGTGACCGGCATCGCCATCAGCCGCGAGGAATACGAGGCGGATACCGGTAAATGGCTGACCAACGCCAACGGCAGCACCATCGTCCCACCACCGGTCAGCTACAGCGACCCGAACTCCGAATGGTCCGGCCCCGTCAACTTCACCCGGGCCGCCCACATTGACGGCGCGCTGAACAACCGCGCCGCCTATGCCTTCGACACGCTCAAGCTCAACCCACAGTGGGAAATCAACGGCGGCCTGCGTTACGAGCACAACGCCGGCAGCTCGGTGACCAATGCCTATTCCAGCACTGGCGTGGAAACGCCCGGCACTCGCTACGGCCAGGCGGATGACCTGACCTCCTACCGCCTGGCGCTGGTCTACAAACCGGTGGAAAACGGCAGCTTCTATATCGCCTACGGCAACAGCAAGACGCCGTCCCAGGCCAGCGTCAATGGGGGTTGCTACACCCCGGCCAAAAGCTCAAGCATCGCCACCAACAACTGCGATGTTTCCCCGGAAACCGCCGTCAGCTATGAGATCGGCACCAAGTGGGACCTGCTCGACAATGCCCTCTCGCTGACGGGCGCGATCTTCCGCAATGACCGCACCAACTATAAAGTCGCCGACAATGACCCGAGCAACCTGAGCGGCACCCAGACCCTCGACGGCAAGGCACGTGCAGACGGTGTGGCGCTGGGCCTGAGCGGCCAACTTACTGACCGCTGGAAAGTCTTCGCCAACTACACCTACCTGAACACTCGTGTGCTGCGCAGCGCCAGCGATTACACCCTGGCGACCACCGGCATCGACGTGCAGAAAGGCGAGCCGCTGACCTTCACCCCCAAACATGCAGCCAGCATCTGGACGGTGTACGACCTGCCCTACGACTTCCAGGTGGGCTACGGCATCACGGCGCAAACCAAGCAGTACCTGGTCAGCGCGGCCAACTCGCCGACTTCGCCCGGCTATGCGGTGCAGCGTGCGATGCTCGGTTACAAGGTCAACAAACAGTTGAACCTGCAGTTGAACGTCAACAACCTGTTCGACAAGGAGTACCTCACCCGTATCCGCAACAACGGTTGGGCAGTGCCCGGCGATGGCCGCGCGGCAGTGGTGTCGGCCGACTACACGTTCTGACAGAGCCACACCCAAAAGCTCCGGGAGCCACACTCCCGGGGCTTTTTCATGGGCGATACAGGCCCACGCCGCCATTCGGTTTTCCGAACGCCATAGCTCAACCTATTCGGTTTGCCGGACCAAAACAGGAGAAAAAACCTGTAACACAAAGTTAATATCTATATAAATCATATGGTTAACCTTTTATTTCTGGTCTGGCACGACTCATGCTCTACACTCGTAGGCGATTGCCTGAGGCGCCTCAGGAGCCGTCACAGGCTTTCGCAGTACTGTTTATATAAAAACGTGGCCGTCCCAACCGGTCTCATAAAAAAAACAAATGTCGAGGAAGTATTGATGCGCATCGTTCCCCATATCCTGGGCGCAGCTATCGCTGCTGCTCTGATCAGCACTCCAGTTTTCGCCGCCGAACTCACCGGCACACTGAAGAAAATCAACGACTCCGGCACGATCACTCTCGCTCACCGCGACAGCTCCATTCCGTTTTCCTATATCGCGGATGGTTCGGGCAAACCCGTGGGCTACTCCCACGACATTCAGCTGGCTATCGTTGAAGCCCTGAAAAAAGACCTGAACAAACCCGACCTGAAGACCAAGTACAACCTGGTCACCTCGCAAACCCGTATCCCGCTGATCCAGAACGGCACCGCGGATATCGAGTGCGGCTCCACCACCAACAACGCCGAACGCGCCCAGCAGGTTGACTTCACCGTCAATATCTTCGAAATCGGCACCCGCCTGCTGGTCAAGAAAGACAAGGAAGGCAAGCCGTCCTACAGCGATTTCGCCGACCTGAAAGGCAAGAACGTCGTGACCACCGCCGGCACCACGTCCGAGCGCATCATCAAGGCGATGAACGCCGACAAGCAGATGGGCATGAACGTCATCTCCGCCAAGGACCACGGCGAATCCTTCCAGATGCTGGAAAGCGGCCGCGCCGTTGCCTTCATGATGGACGACGCCCTGCTGGCCGGTGAAGAAGCCAAGGCCAAGAAGCCGGACGACTGGGTCATCACCGGTACTCCACAGTCCTTCGAAGCCTACGCCTGCATGGTTCGCAAAGACGACCCAGCCTTCAAGAAGGCCGTGGATGATGCGATCGTCGGCCTGTACAAGTCCGGCGAGATCAACAAGATCTACAGCAAGTGGTTCGAGAGCCCGATTCCACCAAAAGGCCTGAACCTCAACTTCCCGATGAGCGACAAGGTCAAGGATCTGATCGCCAACCCAAGCGACAAGCCAGCGCCTGACGTAAAAATCTGATACCTGACTAAGCTTATGTCCTGAGGGAGCCAACCCTCCCTCAGGCGTCTGTTGCTACCTGCTGGCTTTAATTTTGGAACACTCGACCTGGCGGTTTTCGAGCCGATCGCGTGTGCCTGGCGTTCACCGTCGGGCGGGAAAGGATCTTCCCCAAGCGGGTGCTTGTACATCGATCGATCTCGAGGGGAGACCCTAATGAATTACAACTGGGACTGGGGCGTGTTCTTCAAGTCCACCGGCGTGGGCAGCGAGACTTATCTCGACTGGTACATCGCCGGCTTGGGCTGGACCATTGCCATCGCCGTCGTGGCATGGATCATCGCCTTGCTGCTGGGGTCCATTCTGGGCGTCATGCGCACCGTGCCAAACCGCATCGTATCGGGCATCGCGACCTGCTACGTGGAACTGTTTCGCAACGTACCGCTGCTGGTTCAGCTGTTCATCTGGTATTTCCTGATACCCGACCTGCTGCCGCAGAACCTGCAGGACTGGTACAAACAAGACCTCAACCCGACCACCTCGGCCTACCTGAGCGTTGTGGTGTGCCTGGGCCTGTTCACCGCCGCCCGTGTGTGCGAACAAGTGCGTACCGGCATCCAGGCGCTGCCACGGGGCCAGGAATCCGCCGCACGCGCCATGGGCTTCAAGCTGCCGCAGATCTACTGGAACGTGCTGCTGCCCCAGGCCTACCGCATCATCATTCCGCCGCTTACCTCGGAATTCCTCAACGTCTTCAAGAACTCCTCCGTGGCGTCCCTGATCGGCTTGATGGAACTGCTGGCGCAAACCAAACAGACCGCCGAGTTCTCGGCCAACCTGTTCGAGGCCTTCACCCTGGCCACGCTGATCTATTTCACCCTGAACATGAGCCTGATGCTGCTGATGCGCGTGATCGAGAAGAAAGTCGCCGTGCCCGGCCTGATCTCCGTGGGGGGTAAATAATGGAATTCGATTTCAGTGGCATCATCCCCGCCATCCCGGGCCTGTGGAACGGCATGGTCATGACCTTGCAGTTGATGGTCATGGGCGTGGTCGGCGGTATCATCCTGGGTACGATCCTCGCGCTGATGCGCCTGTCGTCCAGCAAACTGCTGTCGCGCCTGGCCGGCGCCTACGTGAACTACTTCCGCTCGATCCCGCTGCTGCTGGTGATCACCTGGTTCTACCTGGCGGTGCCGTTCGTGCTGCGCTGGATCACCGGCGAAGACACCCCGATCGGCGCGTTCACCTCCTGCGTCGTGGCCTTCATGATGTTCGAGGCGGCGTACTTCTGTGAAATCGTGCGGGCCGGCGTGCAGTCGATCCCCAAGGGCCAGATGGCCGCGGCGCAAGCGATGGGCATGACCTACGGCCAGACCATGCGCCTGATCATCCTGCCCCAGGCGTTCCGCAAGATGACCCCGTTGCTGCTGCAACAGTCGATCATCCTGTTCCAGGACACCTCGCTGGTCTACACCGTGGGCCTGGTGGATTTCCTCAACTCCGCCCGCTCCAACGGCGACATCATCGGCCGCTCCAATGAGTTCCTGATCTTCGCCGGTGTCGTCTACTTCATCATCAGCTTTTCCGCCTCGCTGCTGGTCAAGCGTCTGCAAAAAAGGTTTGCCGTATGATCTCTATCAAGAATATCAACAAGTGGTATGGCGACTTCCAGGTGCTGACCGATTGCAGCACCGAGGTTAAAAAAGGCGAAGTGATCGTGGTGTGCGGGCCGTCCGGCTCGGGCAAATCGACCCTGATCAAGTGCGTCAACGCCCTGGAACCGTTCCAGAAAGGCGACGTGGTGGTCGATGGCACCTCCATTGCCGACCCGAAGACCAACCTGCCGAAACTGCGCTCGCGCGTTGGCATGGTGTTCCAGCACTTCGAGCTGTTTCCGCACCTGACCATCACCGAAAACCTGACCATCGCGCAGATCAAGGTATTGGGCCGCAGCAAGGAAGAAGCCACCAAGAAGGGCCTGCAACTGCTGGAGCGCGTCGGCCTGTCGGCTCACGCCCACAAGCACCCGGGCCAGCTTTCCGGCGGCCAGCAACAGCGTGTGGCGATTGCCCGTGCGCTGGCGATGGACCCGATCGTCATGCTGTTCGACGAACCGACCTCGGCCCTCGACCCGGAAATGGTCAACGAAGTGCTCGACGTGATGGTGCAGTTGGCCCAGGAAGGCATGACCATGATGTGCGTGACCCACGAAATGGGTTTCGCCCGCAAGGTAGCCGACCGGGTGATCTTCATGGACGCCGGCAAGATCATCGAAGACTGCCCGAAAGAGGAATTCTTCGGCGACATCAGCGCCCGCTCCGAGCGTGCGCAGCACTTCCTCGAGAAAATCCTGCAGCACTAAAAGCACCACTGCTCCCCAGTGAAAACCGGGCTTGGGTGGGAGCTGGCTTGTGTGGGAGCCGGGCTTGCCCGCGATGCAGGCGCCTCGATGTGTCAGTTACACCGAGGTGATGCAATCGCAGGCAAGCCAGCTCCCACACAAGCCTGCTCCCACACGTGACCGCGCAAGCTGGCAGCTCTGGTTGACCCAAGGCATCTGTGATGAAATGCGACCCCAACCTCTTTCGCGCCGCGCCGCCATCACTTGCCGTGAAGCCTCGTCTGATTCGCCAATTGTTCCTGCCGCCGCTGATCATCGCCCTGATGATCGGACTGGGTTACGTCGGCTTCTGGATCAGCGAGTTCTATGGGATCCGCACCCTCAGCGATACCGGCGAACGCCAACTGGAATTGCACGCCCGCACCGTCGAGAGCGAACTCAGCAAATACACCTACCTGCCCAGTCTCCTGGAGCTGGAATCCAGCGTCTCCAGGCTGTTGGCCGACCCGAATCAAGAAACCCGCAAAACCGTCAACGACTACCTCGAAGGCCTGAACCGGCGCAGTCGCAGCCGGGCGATCTACGTGATGGACACCACCGGCCGTGTGCTGGCGACCAGCAACTGGCGCGATGCCGACAGTTACCAGGGTGAAGACCTGTCCTTCCGTGCCTATTTCCAGAATGCCGTGCGCGGCCAGCCCGGCCGGTTCTACGGCATCGGCAGCACCAACGGCGAACCCGGCTATTACCTGGCCCATGGTCTGGAAGAGCACGGCAAGATCATCGGCGTCGCCGTGGTCAAGGTACGTCTGGAAGCGCTGGAAGAGCGCTGGCAGCGGGCGCGCCTGGAGGCCTTCGTCAGTGACGAGAATGGCATCATCATTCTCTCCAGCGACCCGGCCCGTCGCCTCAAGTCCGTGCGGCCATTGAGCGATGACACCAAGGACCGCCTTGCCCACAGCCTGCAATACTACTGGGCGACGCTCAACGAGCTGGAACCACTGGCCCGCGAGCGCCTCAACGAAGGCACCGAGAAGTTGACCTTCCCGGCCAACAGCGAAGTGGTGGCCGACGAGCATGAGGTCAGCTACCTGGCCCAGACCCGCCCGCTGAACGACACCCCCTGGAATTTCACCCTGCTCACCCCGCTGAACGACCTGCGCCGGGCCGCCATCAACCAGGGCATACTGGTGGCCGTAGCCTTTGCGCTGGTGGCATTCCTGCTGATTGCCTGGAACGAGCGCCGCAAGGTGATTGCCACCCGCCTCGCCGCCCGGGAAGCCCTGCAGGAAGCCAATAACCAGCTGGAGCGACGGATTGCCGAACGCACCACCGACCTGCGGGCCAGCAACGAGCGGCTCAAGAGCCAGATTCGCGAGCGGCGCCAGGCCGAGGAAACCTTGCGCCGGGCCCAGGACGAGCTGGTGCAGGCCGGCAAACTCGCGGCCATCGGCCAGATGTCCACCAGCATCGCCCATGAATTGAACCAGCCACTGGCCGCCCTGCGTACCCTGTCGGGCAACACCGTGCGCTTCCTTGAGCGTGGGGCGCTGGACACCGCCAGTGCTAACCTCAAGACCATCAACGAACTGATCGACCGCATGGGTCGCATCACCGCCAGCCTGCGCTCCTTTGCCCGGCGTGGCGATGACCAGGGCGAAGCCAATCTGGGCAAGGCGGTGGACGCTACGTTCCAGATCCTCGGCAGTCGCCTGGAGACCCTGCCGCTGACGGTGCACCGCCACTTCAGCAGCGCGCAGTTGCAGATCGACCAGACACGCCTGGAGCAGATCCTGGTCAACCTGATGGGCAACGCCCTGGATGCGATGCAGGCGCAACCGGCCCCCGAACTGTGGCTGGAAGGCGACATCGCCGACGGCAAATATCGCCTGCGGGTGCGCGATAACGGCCACGGGATTGATCCCGAGACCCGCAAGCATTTGTTCGAACCGTTCTTTACCACCAAACCCGGCGAACAAGGCCTGGGCCTCGGCCTGACGCTGTCGGCCAGCCTCGCGGCGGCGACCGGCGGCAACCTCGCCGTCGAGCATCCGGCCAGCGGTGGTACTGCCTTTGTCCTGAGTTTGCCGCTGGCGAGCCCTCAACAAGTCGAGTCGAAATGAACGCAGAAAAAACCACCGACCTGACCGTCCTGATCGTCGAAGACGACCCCCATGTATTGCTCGGCTGCCAGCAAGCCCTGGCCCTGGAAGACATTCCCAGCGTGGGCGTGGGCAGTGCCGAAGAAGCCCTGACCCTCGTCGGTGAAAACTTCGCCGGCATCGTCATCAGCGATATTCGCCTGCCGGGCATCGACGGCCTGGAGTTGCTGACCCGGCTCAAGGCCCTGGATAAAAGCCTGCCGGTGGTGCTGATCACCGGCCATGGCGATATCTCCATGGCCGTGGGCGCGATGCGCAACGGCGCCTATGACTTCATGGAGAAACCCTTCTCTCCCGAGCGCCTGGTGGACGTAGCCCGCCGCGCCCTGGAACAACGCGGTTTGGCCCGGGAAGTCTGGTCGCTGCGCCGGCAACTGGCCGAGCGCGATTCGCTGGAAGGCCGGATCATCGGCCGCTCCCCGGCCATGCAGAACCTGCGGGAATTGATCGCCAACGTCGCCGACACCTCGGCCAACGTGTTGATCGAGGGCGAGACCGGCACCGGCAAGGAATTGGTCGCGCGCTGCCTGCACGATTTCAGCCGGCGCCACTCCCACCAGTTCGTCGCCTTGAACTGCGGCGGCCTGCCCGAGAACCTGTTCGAAAGCGAAATCTTCGGCCACGAAGCCAACGCGTTCACCGGTGCCGGCAAGCGCCGCATCGGCAAGATCGAACACGCCCACGAAGGCACGCTGTTCCTCGACGAAGTGGAAAGCATGCCGATGAACCTGCAGATCAAGCTGCTGCGGGTGTTGCAGGAACGCACCCTGGAACGCCTGGGTTCGAACCAGAGCGTGGCGGTGGATTGCCGGGTGATCGCCGCGACCAAGTCCGACCTCGACGACCTGAGCCGCGCCAACCAGTTTCGCAGCGACCTGTACTACCGCCTCAACGTGGTGACCCTGGAACTGCCGCCGCTGCGTGAACGCCGCGAAGACATCCTGCAGTTGTTCGAACACTTCCTGCAGCAGTCGTCGCTGCGTTTCGACCGCACCGCGCCGGACCTCGACAACCAGACCCTGTCCAGCCTGATGAGCCATGACTGGCCGGGCAACGTGCGTGAACTGCGCAACGTGGCCGAGCGGTTTGCCCTCGGTTTGCCGGCGTTCAAGAAGAGCGGCGCCAGCAGCGGCAACCATGGGCTGGCCTTTACCGAAGCGGTGGAGGCGTTCGAGCGCAACCTGCTCAACGATGCCTTGCAACGCAGCGGCGGCAACCTGACCCAGGCCAGCCAGGAACTGGGGATGGCCAAGACCACGTTGTTCGACAAGGTCAAGAAGTACGGGCTGAGCCACTAGGAGCGCATTGTGGATTTATTGTTGAAGGCGGCATTGGGTGCGGGGGTGGTGCTGATTCTGGCGGCGCTGGCCAAGACCAAGAACTACTACATTGCAGGGTTGGTGCCGCTGTTTCCGACGTTCGCGTTGATTGCGCATTACATTGTCGGCAAGGGTCGGTCGGTGGAGGATCTGAAGACCACGATCGTGTTCGGGATGTGGTCGATCATTCCGTACTTTGTGTACCTGGCGACGTTGTATGTGATGGTTGACCGGATGCGTCTGGAGGCTTCGCTGGCGGTGGCGGCGGTGGCATGGTTGATGGCGGCTACGATTTTGGTCAGCGTGTGGGTCCGGGTACACGCCTGACATACACCTATCAAAGATGCGGAGCCGGGTGGGTGTGTATATCCGTTATTTAGGTAACGGCCGCTATTGGTTCCGC
>NZ_JACAQC010000002.1:0-31410 GCF_013385345.1 Pseudomonas sp. I8001 | reverse complement strand
AACCATAAGCAGCCGTTACCGCAGCAACGGATATGTACTCAAGATCACCCCCGGTCCAAGGCCACCCCCTCCCGAGCCTTGCGCCTGTTCTTGATCCCATAACAAACCCACATAAACACCACCCAAACCGGAATCGCATACACCGACACTTGAATCCCCGGGATCAGCAGCATCACCCCAAGAATAAACACCACAAACGCCAGGCAAACATAATTCCCATACGGATACCAAAGCGCCTTGAACAACGGCACCTGCCCCGTCCGATCCATATGCTGCCTAAACTTGAAATGCGAAAAACTGATCATCGCCCAGTTGATCACCAGGGTCGCCACCACCAGCGACATCAACAACTCCAGCGCATGCTGCGGAATCAGGTAATTCATCAACACCGCCACCAGCGTAATCGCCGCCGACGCCAGGATCGACCGCACCGGCACCCCACGCTTGTCGATCTTCGCCAATGCCCGCGGCGCATCACCCTGCTCGGCCATCCCCAACAGCATCCGGCTATTGCAGTAAGTGCCGCTGTTGTAGACCGACAACGCCGCCGTCAGCACCACAAAGTTGAGAATATGCGCTGCCGTGTTACTGCCCAACATCGAAAACACCTGCACAAACGGACTGCCGCTATAGGCGTCCCCGGAGGCATTCAGGGTCTCCAGCAGGCTGTCCCAAGGCGTCAACGACAACAGCACCACCAACGCGCCGATGTAGAAAATCAGGATCCGGTAGATCACCTGGTTGATCGCCTTCGGAATCACCGTGCGTGGCTTGTCCGCCTCAGCCGCAGTAAACCCGAGCATCTCCAGGCCGCCAAACGAGAACATGATGATCGCCATGGCCATCACCAAACCACCCACGCCATGGGGAAAGAACCCGCCGTGCTCCCACAGGTTGGTCACCGAGGCTTGTGGCCCGCCGGTGCCGCTCACCAGCAGGTAACTGCCCAGGGCGATCATGCCGACAATGGCGACCACCTTGATGATCGCAAACCAGAACTCGGCCTCGCCGAAGACTTTGACGTTGGAAAGATTGATCACATTGATCAACACAAAAAACGCCGCCGCCGACACCCAGGTCGGGATCTCGGGCCACCAGTAGTGCACATACTTGCCAACTGCCGTCAGCTCCGACATGCCCACCAGGATGTACAAAATCCAGCAGTTCCAGCCCGACAGGAAGCCGGCGAAACCGCCCCAATACTTGTGGGCAAAGTGGCTGAAGGAACCGGCCACCGGTTCTTCGACGATCATCTCGCCCAGCTGGCGCATGATCATGAAGGCAATAAAGCCGCAGATGGCATACCCGAGGATCATCGACGGCCCGGCGGATTTCAGCACGCCGGCCGACCCCAGGAACAACCCGGTGCCAATCGCGCCACCGAGGGCGATCAGTTGGATATGGCGATTTTTCAGGCCGCGCTTCAGTTCGCCTGAATGCGAGTTGGCTTCACTCATGGAAAGGGTCTCACGCAAGGTTTGAGGGTGCTCATGGAGGGGTGCTGCTTTGGTAACGGGCTACAGCAGCGCCGATCAAACCCCGGTCCAGCGTTTTTTCTTACGGTCATACGTCACCTGTTGTTTTTATCTGTGACGAAATCGAACCCGACGGGCTTGTGGCCAGGCGGAATGAACAAGGCGGATAGCCCTGAGAGAGTGGGATCACAGTAAAACGCGGCGCATTGTACACCGCCAAACCTGTCTGGGCTGACAGGATGCGGTGCGGCAGATAGGAGGGACATTAGGAAAATTCTTTCAGATAACGAGAAGTTGACGAAAGGACGATTCCTACAAAACGATGCAACCAACTCTCTGTTTCATCGACATAAACCAAATCGCCATCAAAACGGAATAAAAAATCCAAATGGAACCGTGTCAATAAAAATTTTGCAATCCCAAACACTCTCTTCTAGGTTCATCCACTTGCCCAGCGCAGCAAGCTGGCAAGCTCGTTCTCAAACAACGTCATCTAGGAGATTCACCATGCAAGCACTGGAAAATGACCTGGAAACCGAACTGCAACTCGACGATTGGTTTGAAGCGCCGACCCATGAGGCCGCCGTTGAAATGATGCAAGCCGATGCCGTCGTGCCGTTCGGCACCGCGATGTGGCCTTTCTAATCTGATCAGGCACCCCGGCAGGTGCGGGACGCCGCACCTGCCACTGCTCCTACCGAAGGCTTTGAAGGAAGGACGTCATGGACAAGGCCCGCGCCGTCGAACATTTTCTGTATTACCTCGCCCATCACCCGGCCCTCGCCGGCCTGCACCGCCCCACCATTTTGCTTGGCCATACCGAACGCTACGACGCCATCGCCCAGTCGATCATCCAGGGCTGCGCTGCCCGCTTCGACTTCCAGGTACAACGCCTGGACCAGGCCCCCAGCGAAACGCTGGCCAAGGCCATCGAAGGCTGTGACCTGTACATGTTTCTCTACGATTCCTCGACCTTGCCCAACCCACGCGCCGAAGGCCCGGACTTTATCCGTGCCCTGCAAGGCGTGATGGCCGAGCACTGGAAAAAGTCCCTGCTGCTCAAGGACTATGGCGATTACTTCTACGACACCTTCAGCGTCGCCCCACAGCGGATTGCCGACCTCAACGCCACGTTGATCCGGCGCATGTCCCAGGCCAGCGTGCTGAGCTTCACCGACCAGCATGGCTCGCGCCTTGAAGCGCCCATGAGCAGCATCAAGAAGTGGACCAATATCAACGGCGTCGGCAACCACGACCTGGCGCCCGGCGAGATCGCGACCCACAGCGAGGCCATCAACGGCCAGGTGCGGTTCGTCGGCACCTTCCTCAGCACCATTCCCTTTGCGCGCAAATACGGCGTGCTGCAATCACCGCTGGAACTGTGGATCGAGAACTCGACCATCTGCACCGTGGCCAGCGAAGTGCCGGGGCTGGCGGATGACTTCAACAAATACCTGAATGCCAACCCGTCCAATCGCCGGGTGGAAGAACTGGGCATTGGCACCAATGAAGGCGTGAAGGATTTGTATGCGCGCAACGCCGGCTTTGAAGAGCGTCATTGCGGGCTGCACCTGGGATTGGGTGGCGGGCAGAAAGGCAGCCATCATCTGGACCTGATCTTCGCCAGTGGCGTGTTGGCCCTCGACGATAAACCCGTGTTCGATGGGGCTTTCATGTTCTGACACGCCCGCCAAAACAATGGAGATCAACTGTGGGAGCGGGCTTGCTCGCGAATGCGGTGGGTCAGTCACTGGATGTATCAACTGATACACCGCATTCGCGAGCAAGCCCGCTCCCACAATGAACCTGCTTTGCTCATAGAGCAGGTTCCAAATCCTGGCCAAAAAAAACGCCAACCCGAGGGTTGGCGTTTTTATGCAGCGCTTAACGAATCACTGCGGCTTCTTGCGACCAAAACCTGGACGCTGGCCGGAACCGGCCGGTGCACCACGACGCTTGCCCGATGGCGCGTCATCGACCAGCTTCAGGCCCGGGCGCTTTTTCGGCGATGGCTTGGCTGGACGTTTGGTGCTGGCGCTGTCGTCGGCACGGCCCGCAGCCGGAGCACCACGACCAGACTCGCCACGGTTACCGCGACCGCCGGCAGGTGCATCACCACGACCGGCTGGACGCGGTGCGCGCGGCGCACGTTCGCCATCCTGACGGGGCGGTGCCGAAGGACGACGCTCGCCTTCGATGTGCGGCTCGCGGGAGATGCGGCCGCCCGTGGCCGGTGCATCCAGCGCAGGGCGCAGGGTGCGGGCAACACGGTCGGTACGCGCCACCGGACGCGACGATTTACGCTGCATACGCTCAAGCTTGTCTTTGCTCTTGGCGTTCATCTGCGGCATGGCCACCGGCGTCAGGCCGACTTCGGCACTGAGGATGTCGACTTCGTACTGGCTCATTTCGCGCCAGCGGCCCATCGGCAGGTCGGAGTTGAGGAACACCGGGCCGAAACGCACGCGCTTCAGGCGGCTGACCACCAGGCCCTGGGATTCCCACAGGCGACGTACTTCACGGTTACGGCCTTCCATCACCACGCAGTGGTACCAATGGTTGAAGCCTTCGCCGCCCGGCGCCTGCTTGATGTCGGTGAACCTGGCCGGGCCGTCTTCCAGCACGACGCCGGCTTTCAAGCGCTCGATCATTTCGTCATCGACTTCACCACGCACACGTACCGCGTATTCACGGTCCATCTCGTAGGAAGGGTGCATCAGGCGGTTGGCCAGCTCACCGTCGGTGGTGAACATCAGCAAGCCGGTGGTGTTGATGTCGAGACGACCGATGTTGATCCAGCGGCCTTCTTTGGGGCGCGGCATCTTGTCGAATACGGTTGGACGGCCTTCCGGGTCGTCACGGGTGCAGATTTCGCCATCAGGCTTGTTGTACATGATGACGCGGCGCACCGATTCGGCGGCCTCTTCACGCTTGATGACCTTGCCATCAATGGTGATGGCATCGTGCAGGTCGACGCGCTGGCCAAGGGTGGCTTCAACGCCGTTGACCTTGATGCGCTTCTGGGTGATCCAGGCTTCTACGTCGCGGCGCGAGCCTACGCCGATACGGGCGAGGACTTTCTGCAGTTTTTCGCCTGCGGGGCCGATTTCCTGGGTGTCGTTCTGGTCTTGGTCACTCATCTTAAGCACCTCCCGGTGTGTCGATTCAGGCTTGGCCTGAAGATAGTAAAAGCTGGGCTTTTGGCGAACGCATCGCCAAAGGGTCGCGAATCATACGCTCATGGCGCGCGTTGCGCATCAGAGACTAGTCGATAAGTGCGGGCTCATTTGCCTTTCCGCCGACCGGTGGCACCCAGCGCCAGCAGGCGCAGCTCGGCTTCGGCGAGTACCGTGCGCTTGTCGACCTTGTCGAGTTTCTTCCAGGCACGGATCTCGCGCTTGCTGCGCCCGCAGCCCACGCAGATGTCATCGGTGAATTTGCAGACGCTGATGCAGGGGTCTTTGGTGGAGCTCATTTGAGTTCTCCTTGCTGGCGACAATCCAAATGTGGGAGCGGGCTTGCTCGCGAATGCAGTGTGTCAGTCGCCGGATGCTTGGCTGACCCACCGCATTCGCGAGCAAGCCCGCTCCCACATTTTGTTATGCGTCAGTCTTCGAATTGGCGGCGCTCGTTTTCGATGGCTTCGGCCAGGGCGCGGGCTTCGTCTTCTTCGTCGCTCAGCGGCGGTTGTTCGAGCGCTGCGACGGCGGCCAGCAGTTTGGCACGGGCTTCGGCGACGCCGAGGATGTCCTCCTCGGGTTCAGGCTCGGGCTCATCTTCAACTTCGACTGGCAGCTCAACCTCAACGTTCAGTTGCAACGCAGGCTCCTGCTCACCGTCACTGACCGCACCATCACGCAGCAAGTCATCGAAGTCGGTCTTGATGCCCTGCTCCATGTCATCCAGTTCCAGCAACAATGTGTGGAAACTGGTTTCGTCCTTCGGCTCTTCCGGCTCGGCGCTGGCGTCGGCCAGCTCCTGCAACCCGGCGGGCACCGGTGCGTCGTCGAAATCCAGGACCGGGTCCGGCTCCATCTCCCGCAGCTCGGCCAGCGGCGGCAAGTCGTCGAGGTTTTTCAGGTTGAAGTGATCGAGGAACACCTTGGTAGTGGCAAACATCGCCGGCTTGCCGGGCACGTCGCGGTAGCCAACGATCCTGATCCACTCCCGCTCCAGCAACGTCTTGACGATATGGCTGTTGACCGCGACGCCGCGCACGTCTTCGATCTCGCCCCGGGTGATCGGCTGGCGATAGGCGATCAGCGCCATGGTTTCCAGCATCGCGCGGGAATAGCGCTGCGGGCGTTCTTCCCAAAGGCGGCCGACCCACGGCGAAAACTTCTCGCGAATTTGCAGGCGATACCCGGAAGCCACTTCCCGCAGCTCGAAGGCACGGCCGTCGCAGGACTTGCGCAGAATCTCCAGGGCCTTCTTGAACACCGGCGGCTCAGGGCGCTCGGCTTCTTCAAACAGTTCGAACAGGCGCTCCAGGGATTGCGGCTTGCCCGAGGCCAGGAGAAAGGCTTCCAGCAGCGGAGCCAGTTCGCGGGGTTCAGTCAGATTCATCGATTCAGCTCTTTATTCGGCTCGCGCCCGCACGTGGATAGCCGCAAAAGGCTCATTCTGGACCAGCTCGACCAAGGATTCCTTGACCAGCTCAAGGATCGCCATAAAGGTCACGACTACCCCCAGGCGCCCTTCTTCCTTGGTAAACAGCTCGACAAACGGCACAAACCCGCCGCCCTTGAGGCGATCCAGCACATCACTCATGCGCTCGCGGGTGGACAGTGCCTCGCGGCTGACCTGGTGGCTTTCAAACATATCGCCACGGCGCAGTACTTCGGCCATGGACATCAGCAACTCTTCCAGGCTCACGTCCGGCAGCAGCTTGCGCGCCCGGGCTTCCGGGGCGTCGAGCTTGGGCACCACCACATCGCGGCCGACCCGGCTCAAACCGTCGATGCCTTCGGCCGCGGCCTTGAAGCGCTCGTACTCCTGCAGGCGGCGGATCAGTTCGGCGCGGGGGTCATCCTCTTCCGCCTCGATAGTCTCCGAGCGCGGCAGCAGCATGCGTGACTTGATTTCCGCGAGCATCGCGGCCATCACCAGGTATTCGGCGGCCAGTTCCAGGCGCACGGTCTGCATCAGTTCGACGTAGCCCATGTACTGGCGGGTGATTTCCGCCACCGGGATGTCGAGGATATTGATGTTCTGCTTGCGGATCAGGTACAGCAGCAAGTCCAGCGGACCTTCGAAGGCTTCGAGGAAGACTTCCAGCGCATCCGGCGGGATGTACAGGTCCAGCGGCATTTCCATGACGGCCTGGCCGTAGACCATGGCAAATGGCAGTTCCTGCTGGGCGCCCGCCTGGCTGTCGACGGCTTCCACGGCCGACATTCAGGCCTCGACCATGAACGGTGCCGGGTCGCCACACCCTACGCGCACCACTTCCGGCTCGCCGTCGGCCAGGTTGATCACGGTAGAGGCCTTGTTGCCGCCGTAGCCGCCGTCGATGATCAGGTCGACGTGTTTTTCCAGCAGCCGGCGCATTTCATAAGGGTCGTACAACGGCTCTTCTTCCCCCGGCAGGATCAGCGACACACTCATCAGCGGCTCACCGAGTTCGGCCAGCAGCGCCAGGGCGATCGGGTGTTCCGGCACCCGCAGGCCGATGGTGCGCTTCTTCGGGTGCAGCAGCAGGCGCGGCACTTCGCGGGTGGCGTTGAGGATGAAGGTGTAGGGCCCCGGCGTGTGCGCCTTGAGCAGGCGGAAGGTGCCAGTGTCGACCTTGGCGAACAGCCCCAGCTGGGACAGGTCGCTGCAAATCAGTGCGAAGTTGTGGTTCTTGTCCAGGTCACGCAGGCGTCTTACGCGCTCGACCGCATTCTTGTCGCCGATCTGGCAACCGATGGCGTAGGACGAATCCGTGGGGTAGATCACCACGCCACCGGCACGGATGATTTCCACGGCCTGTTTGATCAGGCGCGCCTGCGGGTTTTCCGGATGAATCTGGAAGAATTGACTCACGTGTTCTACCTGTTCAGACGGTGGCAATAATGGGGTCATGTTTGAAGCGACACCAAAGGGGCGGCAAATCTTCCGGAACGGCGCGGTACTCGCCAATCTCGGACCAGCCGCCGGGGCCATGAAAATCACTGCCGGCGCTGACCAGCAGACCAAATTCGCGGGCAAGAATCGCCAGGCTGCCTACCTGCTCGGCGGGTTGATGCCCGTTGACCACTTCGATTGCGTGGCCGCCCGCTCCAATATAGTCGCCAATCAGCTTGCGACGCTTGCTGCGGGTGAAATCGTAATGCCACGGATGCGCCAGGCTGACCCAGGCACCTGCTGCCCGCAGTGTGCCAACGGTGTCTTCCAGGGTTGGCCAGTGTTGCTTGACGTCCCCCAGCTTGCCGGCACCCAGCCATTTGCGGAACGCTTCGGCGCGATCCTTTACAAAACCTTCACGCACCATCCAGTCGGCAAAGTGCGGGCGGGCCGGGGCGTTGCCGCTGTCACCCAGTTCCTGCTGGATGGCGCGGGCGCCTTCCAGGCCGTTGGGCATGCCCTTGAGGGCCAGCTTGCGGCTTATTTCTTCGGACCGCAGCCAGCGGCCATCGTGCAATTTGGCGATGGCCTCCACCAGCGGCGGCGCGTTGACGTCGAAACCGTAGCCCAATACGTGGATGGTTGCGCCGCCCCAGGTGCAGGACAATTCAACCCCGTTGACCAGTTGCATGCCCAACGCATGCGCCGCCTCGCGGGCCTCTGCCAGGCCTTCGAGGGTGTCGTGGTCGGTCAACGACAGGACTCGCACGCCTTTTTCAAACGCACGCGCAACCAGGACCGCGGGCGCCAGGGCGCCGTCGGAGGCTGTGCTATGGCAGTGCAAATCAACATTCACGGGAGTGTGTAACCTCAAGTCAGCTGGCGCTTTCGCTACCAAGGATGTTTGTTATTATGCCGCCACATCCAGCTTCTGGCTCTTACTGTGAAACAATTCATCGACTTCATCCCGCTGTTGCTGTTTTTCATCGTTTACAAAACCGACCCTCGCGTTATCGATCTTGCCGGCCACGAACTGACCCTCGGCGGCATCTACAGCGCCACGGCGGTGCTGATCATCAGCTCCGTGGTGGTCTACGGCGCGCTCTTCATCTCCCAGCGCAAGCTGGAAAAAAGCCAATGGCTGACCCTGGTCGCCTGCCTTGTGTTCGGCAGCCTGACCCTGGCCTTCCACAGCGAAACCTTCCTTAAATGGAAAGCCCCGGTGGTCAACTGGCTGTTCGCCCTGGCCTTTATCGGCAGCCACTTCATCGGTGATCGCCTGCTGATCAAGCGGATCATGGGCCACGCGCTGACCTTGCCAGACCCGGTGTGGACCCGCCTGAACATCGCCTGGATCGTGTTTTTCCTGTTCTGCGGCGCCGCCAACCTGTTCGTCGCCTTTACCTTCCAGAGCTACTGGGTGGACTTCAAGGTGTTCGGCAGCCTGGGCATGACCGTGCTGTTCCTGGTCGGCCAGGGTATCTACCTGTCGCGCCACCTGCATGACACCGACCCTACCACGCCGAAAACCGAGGACTGACATGCTCTACGCCATCATTTCCACCGACGTCGCCAACTCCCTGGAAAAACGCCTGTCCGTACGCCCGGCCCACGTCGAGCGCCTGAAACAGCTGCAAGCCGAAGGCCGCCTGGTACTGGCCGGCCCTCATCCTGCGGTAGACAGCAACGACCCGGGAGATGCCGGCTTCACCGGTAGCCTGGTGGTTGTCGAGTTCGCCTCCCTGGCGGCGGCACAAGCCTGGGCCGATGCTGATCCGTATGTAGCGGCCGGCGTGTACGCCCAGGTGCTGGTCAAACCGTTCAAGCAAGTCCTGCCTTGATTCGTTGCGCGCTGAACCAAATGGCTTCAGCGCACTCCTAAACGCTCATTATTCCCGGTAACCTGCCGACAACGTTCTGAATATTCGTGTGGAATCAGGAGTTCCGATGCGCTTACGTCAGTTGTGTCTGTTGGCAGTGTTAATGATCGGGGCTACGGCCCACGCTGAAGAAACCTCGAACACCGGCAGTTCCACGCCCCTGTCCTTGAGTGCCGGCAGCCAGATCACCGATTTGCAGCAACGTTTGAAAGAGAGCGAACGCCAGCGCGATGAGCTGAGCAAGCAATTGCAAAGTGCTGACGCCACGCGGGAAAGTACCCAACTGAGTAAACTGCGCCAGGAGAACCAACGCCTGGTCCAGCAACTCAAAGAAGCACAGGGCAGTGCCTTGCCACGCTGGCTTACCGAGCAACAACAATGGTTCGTGACCGGCGGGGCAGTCGCGCTGATCGCCCTGTTATGCGGGATCTTCGCCAGTGGCGGGCACCGGCGCCGTCGACAATGGCTAAATTGAGTGAGTCATGAGCGAGCTGTTACTGATAGATGATGACCAGGAGCTCTGTGAGCTGCTGACCAGTTGGTTGAGCCAGGAAGGTTTCCAGGTACGCGCCTGCCATGACGGCTTGAGCGCCCGCAAGGCATTGGCCGAAGCCGCCCCGGCGGCCGTCGTGCTCGACGTGATGCTGCCCGACGGCAGCGGCCTGGAGTTGCTCAAGCAATTGCGCAGCGACCACCCGGAACTGCCGGTGCTGATGCTCTCGGCCAGGGGCGAACCCCTGGACCGGATCCTCGGCCTGGAACTGGGCGCCGACGACTACCTGGCCAAACCCTGCGATCCTCGTGAACTGACCGCGCGCCTGCGCGCCGTGCTGCGCCGCAGCCACCCGGCCGCCGTGTCCACTCAGCTGGAGCTGGGCGACCTGTGCTTCAGCCCGGTGCGTGGCGTGGTCACTATCGATGAACAGGAATTTGCCCTGACCGTGTCCGAAAGCCGCCTGCTGGAAGCCTTGCTGCGTCAGCCCGGCGAGCCGCTGGACAAGCAGGAACTGGCGCAAATCGCCCTGGGCCGCAAGCTGACCCTGTATGACCGCAGCCTGGACATGCACGTCAGCAACCTGCGCAAGAAGATCGGCCCGCACCCGGATGGCCGGCCACGGATCGTGGCGCTGCGTAGCCGCGGCTATTACTACAGCCTCTAGCCCGCGTAGCAGCTGTCGAGCCTCGGCGAGGCTGCGACAGCATCGCCTCGGTACAGGTGTCAGACCGCAGCGCCTGCCTCGCAGCCTCGCCAAGGCTCGACAGTTGCTACGGTCGCCAATAGTTTTGTCAGCCCCGCCCAAAATCCTCTTTACCCAAGCTTTACCGTCCCCTGACTGCCGCTGACCTTGATCTCCGTAATCTACTCACATCCGGACTCACCGGAATAGAGACAGGAGAATCACCATGCGCAAGACCCTTATCGCTTTGATGTTCGCTGCTGCCCTGCCAACCGTTGCCATGGCCGCTGCGCCAGAAGGCCCAGGCCCGATGGGCGGCCCTGAAGGCCACATGATGGGTGGCCCAGGTTACGGCGGTGAACACGGCATGCGGGGCAAAGGTGGCCCTTTCAGCCAGCTGGACCTGAGCCCTGAACAGCGCCAGCAGATCGGCAAGTTGATGGGCCAGCAATGGCACGCTCGCAAAGAGTTGGTGCGCAAGTACCTGGACAAACTGCCAGCCGCTGATCAGAAAGCCATGAAAGACGAAATGGCGGCCGCCAAGCAGAAAACCCAGACCGACATCCGTGCCGTGCTGAAACCCGATCAACAGAAGAAATTCGACGAGATCGTGAAGAAACAAGCCGAGCGCCGCGCCGAGTGGAAGGAATTCCAGGCCTGGAAAGCCCAGCAGCCGCAAAAAGCGCAATAATGATCTAGCTTCACTCCCAGCCCAGTGGCCACCGCCGCTGGGCTTTTCCTGTTTGAGGATTTCTTGTGCGTTCATTGTTCTGGCGCGTCCTTGCCAGCTTCTGGCTGGCCATCGCCCTGGTTGCCGGGTTGTCGATCCTGCTTGGGCATATGCTCAACCAGGACGCCTGGATTCTCAGCCGCCACCCCGGGCTCAATAACCTCGCGCAGGAATGGACGCAGCTTTACGAGGCCCAGGGCGAGGACGCCGCCCAGGAGCTGCTGCAGCAGCGCAAGCGTCAGTACCACATTGACGTGCAAGTGCTTAACGAAAGCGGCGAGCCTGTGGTGCGCGGCACTTTCCCGCGCCGCGCCGCCGCCCTCGAAGCCCGGCAAAACGACAGCCAGGACCGCCACCTGCCCTGGCGCCGGCTGACCGCCGAGTACACCAGCGAAAAAACCGGCGACACCTACCTGCTGATCTACCGCATTCCCCACCCGGAACTGGACGCCTGGCACCGCAGCAGCCTGCTCTGGCCGTTGAGTGCCCTGGCGATTGCGCTGGTGGTGCTGACCCTGTTCAGCCTGTTGGTGACGTTGTCCATCACCCGCCCCCTCAGCCGCCTGCGCGGCGCAGTGCACGACCTGGGCCAGACCACCTATCAGCAGAACAGCCTGGCGCGGCTGGCCAACCGTCGCGATGAATTCGGCGTACTGGCCACCGACTTCAACCGCATGGGCGCCCGCCTGCAAAGCCTGATCGGCAGCCAGCGCCAGTTGCTGCGGGATGTGTCTCACGAACTGCGCTCGCCCCTGGCCCGCCTGCGGATCGCCCTGGCCCTGGCAGAACGGGCCACGCCCGAAGCGCGGGAAAAACTCTGGCCGCGCCTGACCCGCGAATGCGACCGCCTGGAAGCGTTGATCAGCGAAATCCTGGTACTCGCCCGGGTGGACGCCGATAACGCCAGTGCCGAAGACATCGACCTCAACCCGTTACTCCGGACCCTGCAAAAAGACGCCTTGCTCGGCGCGCCGGACCAACCCGTGCAGCTGGATGCCGAGGCCGGGCTGCACCTCAAGGGCTGGCCGACCATGATCGAACGCGCGGTGGATAACCTGCTGCGCAACGCCCAACGCTTCAACCCGCCCGGCCAACCGATTGAAATGGACGCCAGACGCCAGGGCGAACGCATTGTGATCAGTGTGCGCGACCACGGCCCCGGCGTGGATGGCGAACACCTGAGCCAACTCGGCGAGCCGTTTTACCGCGCCCCGGGGCAAACCGCCCAGGGCCATGGCCTGGGCCTGGCCATCGCGCGGCGCGCCGCAGAGCGCCATGGCGGCAGCCTGATCCTGGCCAATCATCAAGGCGGCGGCTTTATCGCCAGCGTGGACCTGCCGCTGGAGCCGGGGGTTGTCATTCAACCCTGATGATCTTCTATGATGGTCCTTCTCATTAGGAGGGCCTTTGATGACTGATCTGCTCACCCCCATCCAGGAAGCACTCGATTTACCCGTCACCCCACTGGCCGTAACCGAAGTCGGCGCGCTGCCCTCAACCTTTGCCGTCACCGAGCTGGCCAGCGCCAGCATCGGTGCCGCGGGCCAGGCGGTCGCCCAGTTGCTGTTGCAGCAAACCGGGCGCCTGCCCTCGGTGGCCGTGGACCGGCGCCTCGCCTCGTTCTGGTTCTCCTCCTCGCTGCGCCCCGATGGCTGGACCACCCCGCCGCTGTGGGACCCGATTGCCGGCGACTACGCCTGCACCGATGGCTGGATTCGTCTGCACACCAATGCGCCCCACCATCGTGCCGCCGCTGAACGCGTACTCGGGCAGGTCGCTGACCGTGAAGCAATGGCCGCGAAGGTTGCGCCATGGACCGCTGCCGAGCTGGAACAGGCGATCGTCGAAGCCAACGGCTGTGCGGCGCAGATGCGCTCATGGCAAGACTGGCAGGTGCATCCACAAGGCTTGGCGGTCAATCAGGAACCGCTGGTCCATCGCCAGACCTTTGCAGCCCTCAGCGACAAACCCTGGCTGGGCTCGGTGGCAAGGCCGCTGGCGGGCATCAAGGTGCTGGACCTGACGCGCGTATTGGCCGGCCCCACCGCCAGCCGTTTTCTGGCTGGCCTCGGCGCCGATGTACTGCGCATCGACTCCCCTGACTGGAACGAACCCGGCGTGGTGCCGGAAATGACCCTGGGCAAACGTTGCGCCCGCCTGGACCTGAAAAACCCCGACGACCGCCTGATCTTCGAAAACCTGCTCAAGGACACCGACATTCTGCTGCACGGCTACCGCGCCGATGCATTGGAACAGTTGGGCTACGGTGAGGCTGCGCTGCAAGCCCTCGCGCCTGGCCTGATCGACTCCAGCCTCAACGCTTACGGCTGGAGCGGCCCGTGGCGCAATCGCCGGGGGTTCGACAGCCTGGTGCAGATGAGCACCGGGATTGCCGAGGCTGGCAGGCAGTGGAAAAAGTCGGAAAAACCGGTGCCGCTGCCGTTGCAGGCGCTGGACCACGCCACCGGGTATTTGATGGCGGCCAGTGCGATCCAGGCGTTGAGTGAACGATTGAAATCCGGCCGCGGCGGTTCGGCACTGTTGTCCCTCGCGCGCACGGCAAAGCTGTTGGTGGACGCAGGACAAGTCCCTGAACAACTACCGCTGCGGGCCGAAGAACCGGGTGATCAAGGCTTGGTGGTGGAGCAAACCGCCTGGGGCCCGGCCCACCGCTTGCTGCCCCCGGTGACCATCAGCGGGACACCGTTGCAGTGGGATTTGCCCGCAGGGGAATTGGGCTCACACCGCCCTCAGTGGTGACCGAAGATCCTGTGGCGAGGGAGCTTGCTCCCGCTGGACTGCGCAGCAGGCCCCTGCTTTTGGGTCAATGGGGCCGCTTCGCGCCCCAGCGGGAGCAAGCTCCCTCGCCACAGGTATGCAGAATCAATCCGCGCGGCTCAGTGATGTCCACAAATGCTGCGCCGCATAGGCTCTAAGCGGTCGCCAGGCCTCAGCCCGCGCCAGCAACTGGCGCGGGCTCACCGGCCCGCCTTCCAGCGCCACCAGCGCATTGATCAAACCGATATCCCCCGAGGCAAACGCATCCTGCTCGCGCATCTGGCGCATGGCGATGTACTGCGCCGTCCAGTCACCAATCCCGGGTAATGCGACCAACCGCGCCACACCTTCCTTCAGGTTCGCCTTCGCCTGGAAGATCTGCGGGTCATCCAGCAACGCCTGGGCCACGCCCGACAAGGTACGCCCGCGACTTTTCGGCATGCCGAGGGTTGCCAAATCTGCGGCTGCCAGCACCTCGGCCGAAGGAAACACATGGGTCACACCGGCATGGGGCGTCACCAGCGGCGTGCCGTACTGCGCCACCAGCTTGCCCGCCAGCTTGATCGCCGCCACCACGCTAATCTGCTGGCCCAACACCGCGCGGATCGCCAGCTCCAAACCATCCCAGGTTCCCGGCACCCGCAAGCCAGGACGCGCCGCCACCAAGCTCGCCATCAAGGGATCATTCGCCAATTGCCGGTTGATCCGTTTCGGGTCAGCCGACAGGTCAAACATGTCCCGTAACCGCCGCTCAATTTCCGGCAACGCTGCCGGGTCGGGGAAGTCCACCGTTACCTCAAGCCAATCACCGGCCCCGGGCGACACACTGAGCCAACCCTGCTGACCGTCGACACTGATACTGCGCGAGTAAACGCCTGCGTCCACCGTCTCCATCCCGCTGATCGCCCGCGCCGACAAAAAGCCCAACATCGCCGCCCAGTCATACGGCGCCTGATACGCCAGCTGCATTCTCACAACGACAATACCCCGCTGTACAACCCATACGCCGCCAGGCTCGCCCCGGCGATCACGCAGGCGAAAATGCCTTTTTCCAGATGGGTAAACAAGGGCTGGCCCTGCTCGCGCTTGGCCAGGGCAAACAGGATCACGCCCGGTGCATACAGCAGCGCCGACAGCAGCAAGTACTTCAGGCCACCGGCGTAGAGCAGCCACACCGCATAGGCCAGGGCGATCAGGCTCACCAGCAGGTCCTTGGTGCGTTCGCCATGGGTGCCTTCGTAGGTTTCACCGCGGCCGCTCAACAGCACCGCATACGCCGCCGACCACAGATAGGGCACGAGGATCATCGACGACGCCAGGTAGATCAGGGTGGTGTAGGTACTTTCCGAAAACAGCGTGATCACCAGGAACAGCTGGATCATCACATTGGTCAGCCACAACGCATTGACCGGCACCTGATTGACGTTTTCCTTTTTCAGGAACGCCGGCATGGTCTTGTCATGGGCGGTGGCGTAGAGGATTTCGGCGCAGAGCAAGGCCCACGACAGCAGCGCGCCCAACAGCGAAACCGCCAGGCCGATGCTGATCAACAGCGCGCCCCACGGGCCAACGATATGTTCCAGCACCCCGGCCAGGGACGGGTTTTGCAGGTTGGCCAGTTCCGGCTGGCTCATGATCCCGAGCGACAGCAGGTTGACCAATACCAGCAGCGCCAACACCCCCAGGAAACCGATGACCGTGGCCCGGCCCACGTCCGAGCGTTTCTCGGCCCGCGCCGAGTAGACACTGGCGCCCTCGATGCCGATAAACACAAACACCGTGACCAGCATCATGTTGCGCACCTGATCCACCACGCCGCCGAAATTCGGATTACTCAGGCCCCAGATATCCCGGGTAAAGATATCGCCCTTGAATGCCACGGCGGCGATCACGATAAACATCACCAACGGCACGATCTTGGCCACGGTGGTGATCTGGTTGATAAACGCCGCCTCCTTGATCCCGCGCATCACCAGGAAATGCACCGCCCACAACAACACCGACGCGCAGCCAATCGCTACCGGGGTATTGCCCTGGCCGAACACCGGAAAAAAGTAGCCGAGGGTACTGAATAGCAACACGAAGTAACCGACGTTGCCCATCCAGGCACTGATCCAGTAGCCCCAGGCCGACGAGAAACCCATGTAGTCGCCGAACCCGGCCTTGGCGTACGCGTATACGCCGGAATCCAGTTCCGGCTTGCGGTTGGCCAGGGTCTGGAACACAAAGGCCAGGGTCAGCATGCCCACGGCGGTAATGCCCCAGCCAATCAACACCGCGCCTACCTCGGCCCGCGCCGCCATGTTCTGCGGCAACGAGAAAATCCCGCCGCCGATCATCGAGCCCACCACCAGGGCGATCAAGGCATTGAGGCGCAGCTTTTCCGAGGATTGGGACATGAACACTCCTGAACAAAACAACCATTGAGCCAACAACTGTGCACTCAACTAACTTATTAAGCCGGCGCAGCGTTTATTAGATATAGCCAATAAAGGCGCCTGCTTCATAACTTAAAGGCATGACAATAAACAGAGTTAAGGCAAATTTATAATTTAAATAACGCTGCGCTGTAAAAGTTTGCATATCTGTAAATACGGGCTAGCTTCAAAGGTCCATGCTAATGAGAAAACCTGTTGTTTGAAACGCAGAACCGCTCTACGACGAGCCTCTGCGAGGCACTTGAGCGCCCGTACCTTTCATCATAAGTCATTAATTCACAATGGAATGTGCCAATGAAGTGATCTGAGTCAGCTGTTTGATTAGCGCACGGATTTATTCTGTGGTCTCTCTTCTCCTGCATTGGAGTCATGCGATGTCTGAATCTCCCGGAAAACTTCGACTCGGCGCACTGGTTGCACTTGTCGTGGGTTCAATGATTGGTGGCGGGATCTTCTCACTGCCGCAAAACATGGCGGCCAGCGCCGATGTCGGCGCGGTACTGATTGGTTGGGTGATCACCGCCGTGGGCATGTTGACCCTGGCGTTCGTGTTCCAGACCCTGGCCAATCGCAAGCCCGACCTCGACGGCGGGGTCTATGCCTACGCCAAGGCCGGGTTTGGCGACTACATGGGTTTCTCATCCGCCTGGGGTTACTGGATCAGTGCCTGGTTGGGCAACGTCGGCTATTTCGTGCTGCTGTTCAGCACCCTCGGTTACTTCTTCCCCATCTTCGGCGAAGGCAACACCCCGGCGGCGGTGATCGGCGCGTCGGTGCTGCTGTGGGCCGTGCACTTCCTGGTACTGCGCGGGATCAAGGAAGCCGCGTTCATCAACCTGGTGACCACCATCGCCAAGGTGGTGCCACTGGTGCTGTTTGTGTTGATCGCGCTCTTCGCGTTCAAGCTGGACATCTTCACCGCCGACATCTGGGGCGTGAAAAACCCGGACCTGGGCAGCGTGATGAACCAGGTGCGCAACATGATGCTGGTCACCGTCTGGGTGTTCATCGGCATTGAGGGTGCGAGCATCTTCTCGTCCCGCGCCGAAAAACGCTCCGACGTCGGCAAGGCCACGGTGATTGGTTTTATCACCGTGCTGCTGTTCCTGATGCTGGTGAACGTGCTGTCCCTGGGGATCATGACCCAACCGGAATTGGCCAAGCTGCAAAACCCGTCGATGGCCGCCGTGCTGGAGCACGTGGTGGGTCACTGGGGCGCGGTATTGATCAGCGTCGGCTTGATCATTTCCTTGCTGGGGGCGCTGCTGTCGTGGGTGCTGCTGTGTGCGGAGATCATGTTCGCCGCCGCCAAGGACCACACCATGCCGGAGTTCCTGCGTAAGGAAAACGCCAACCACGTGCCGGCCAACGCCCTGTGGCTGACCAACGCCATGGTGCAGATTTTCCTGGTGATCACGCTGTTCTCGGCCAGCACTTACCTGTCGCTGATCTACCTCGCCACCTCGATGATCCTGGTGCCTTACCTGTGGTCGGCGGCCTATGCACTGCTGCTGGCGGTGCGCGGTGAAACCTATGAAAGCGCCCCGGGCGAACGCAGGAAAGACCTGCTGATCGGCGCCATCGCGTTGATCTACGCGGTCTGGCTGCTGTACGCCGGTGGCACCAAGTACCTGTTGCTGTCCGCCCTGCTCTACGCCCCCGGCGTGATCCTGTTCGCCATGGCCAAGCATGAATTGGGCAAACCGATTTTCACCAACGTCGAGAAGCTGATTTTCGCCGCAGTCGTCATAGGCGCCCTCGTGGCGGGCTATGGCCTCTACTCCGGCTTCCTGACCCTGTAATCATTGTTCACTGGAGGATCTGTAATGACCACGGAAAAAGTGAAGTACGGCGTACATTCCGAAGCCGGCAAACTGCGCAAAGTCATGGTGTGCTCCCCAGGTTTGGCCCACCAGCGGCTGACCCCAAACAACTGCGATGAACTGCTGTTCGATGACGTGCTGTGGGTAGCCCAGGCCAAGCGCGACCACTTCGACTTCGTGACCAAGATGCGCGAGCGCGACATCGATGTGCTGGAAATGCACAACCTGCTGACCGACATCGTCGCCATCCCCGAAGCGCTGGACTGGATCCTGGAGCGCAAGATCACCGCCAACCAGGTGGGCCTGGGGCTGGTCAATGAGGTCAGCTCGTGGCTGCGCAGCCTGGAGCCGCGCAAGGTCGCCGAGTACCTGATCGGTGGCGTGTCGGCCGATGACCTGCCGAGCAGTTTCGGTGGCAAGACCATCGAGATGTTCCGCGATTTCCTCGGCCACTCAAGCTTCATCCTGCCGCCGCTGCCCAACACCCAGTTCACCCGCGACACCACCTGCTGGATCTATGGCGGCGTGACGCTGAACCCGATGTACTGGCCGGCGCGACGCCAGGAAACCCTGCTGGCCAGCGCCATCTACAAATTCCACCCCGAGTTCACCAACGCGGACTTCCAGGTGTGGTACGGCGACCCTGACCAGGAACACGGCAACGCCACCCTGGAAGGCGGCGACGTGATGCCGATTGGTAACGGCGTGGTGTTGATCGGCATGGGCGAGCGTTCCTCGCGCCAGGCCATCGGCCAACTCGCCCTGAACCTGTTCAAGCACAAGGCCGTGGAGCGTGTGATCGTCGCCGGCCTGCCAAAATCCCGCGCGGCGATGCACCTCGACACCGTATTCAGCTTCTGCGACCGCGACCTGGTCACGATCTTCCCGGAAGTGGTCAACCAGATCGTCGCTTTCACCCTGCGCCCGGACGAGACCAAACCCGGCGGCATCGACATCCAGCGCGAAAAAACCAACTTCCTCGACACCGTCGCCGCCGCCCTGAACCTCAAGGCCCTGCGTGTGGTGGAAACCGGCGGCAACAGCTTCGCCGCCGAGCGCGAGCAGTGGGATGACGGCAACAACGTAGTGGCCGTGGAGCCTGGCGTGGTGATCGGCTACGACCGCAACACCTACACCAACACCTTGCTGCGCAAGGCCGGTGTGGAAGTCATCACCATCAGCGCCGGTGAACTCGGCCGTGGCCGTGGCGGCGGCCACTGCATGACTTGCCCGATCATTCGCGACCCAATCGACTACTGATATTCAAACCCTGGCCGCCGCTCATAAGGCGCCGGCCAGGGGGATAACCTAAACAGAAGGAGATCCACCATGGCTTTTAATATGCGCAACCGCAGCCTGCTGTCGCTGATGCACCACACCACTCGCGAGCTGCACTACCTGCTGGACCTGTCCCGCGACCTCAAGCGCGCCAAATACACCGGCACCGAGCGTCCGCACCTGAAGGGCAAAAACATCGCGCTGATCTTCGAAAAAACCTCGACCCGCACCCGTTGCGCGTTCGAAGTGGCGGCCCATGACCAGGGTGCCCACGTCACCTACATCGACCCGGTGTCGTCGCAGATCGGCCACAAGGAAAGCATGAAGGACACCGCCCGCGTCCTCGGCCGGATGTTCGATGCCATCGAGTACCGTGGCTTTGAACAGGAAATCGTCGAAGAGCTGGCCAAGTTCGCCGGGGTGCCGGTGTTCAACGGCCTGACCGCCGAATTCCACCCCACCCAGATGATCGCCGACACCCTGACCATGCGCGAGCACAGCGACAAGCCGCTGCATGACATCAGCTACGCCTACCTGGGCGACGCCCGCTACAACATGGGCAACTCGCTGCTGATGATTGGCGCCAAGCTGGGCATGGACGTGCGCATCGGCGCACCGAAAGCCCTGTGGCCCCATGCTGATTTCATCAAGCAGTGCCAGGCATTTGCCGAGGAAAGCGGCGCGCGCATCACCATCACCGAAGACCCGAAGGAAGCGGTGAAAGGCGTGGACTTCATCCACACCGATATCTGGGTGTCCATGGGCGAGCCGGTGGAAGCGTGGGACGAGCGCATCGAGCAACTGCTGCCGTACCAGGTCAACGCCAAGATGATGAAAGCCTCGGGCAACCCACGGGTGAAATTCATGCACTGCCTGCCGGCGTTCCACAACAGCGAAACCAAGGTCGGCAAGGACATCGCCGCGCGTTATCCAAACCTGGCCAATGGCGTGGAAGTGACCGAAGAGGTGTTTGAGTCGCCGGCCAACATTGCCTTTGAACAGGCGGAAAACCGCATGCACACCATCAAGGCGATCCTGGTGTCGGCGCTGGCGGATATCTAAACCCACACCGCTCCCACTTTTGATACGCGGTCCAAAATGTGGGAGCGGGCTTGCTCGCGAAGGCGGCGTGCCAGTCGCTATATTTTTCACCGACACACCGCTTTCGCGAGCAAGCCCGCTCCCACATTTGGCCCGGTGTTCATAACGCTGGATTCTGGAAGGACAACCTTATATGCGTATCGTCGTTGCACTGGGCGGCAACGCCCTTCTGCGCCGTGGTGAACCCATGACCGCAGACAATCAACGGGCCAATATCCGCATCGCCACCGAACAGATCGCCAAGATCCACAAAGGCAACGAGCTGGTGATTGCCCACGGCAATGGCCCGCAAGTGGGCCTGCTGTCGCTGCAGGCTGCCGCCTACACCCAGGTTTCACCTTACCCGCTGGATGTGTTGGGAGCCGAAACCGAAGGCATGATCGGCTACATCATCGAACAGGAACTGGGCAACCTGCTGGACTTCGAAGTGCCGTTCGCCACGCTGCTGACCCAGGTGGAAGTGGACGCCAAGGACCCGGCCTTCCAGAACCCGACCAAACCCATCGGCCCGGTGTACTCCAAAGCCGAAGCGGAAAAACTGGCCGCTGAAAAAGGCTGGGCGATTGCCCCCGATGGCGACAAGTATCGCCGCGTGGTGGCCAGCCCACGGCCAAAACGGATCTTTGAAATCCGCCCGATCCAGTGGCTGCTGGAAAAAGGCAGCATCGTGATCTGCGCCGGTGGCGGCGGGATTCCGACGATGTATGGCGAAGACGGCAAGCTCAAGGGCATTGAAGCCGTGATCGACAAAGACCTGTGCTCCTCGTTGCTGGCCGGGCAACTGGACGCCGATTTGCTGGTGATCGCCACCGACGTCAATGCCGCCTTTATCGACTTCGGCAAGCCCACCCAGAAAGCCATCGGCCAGGCGCACCCGGACGAAATCGAAAAGCTCGGCTTCGCCGCCGGCTCCATGGGGCCCAAGGTCCAGGCCGCCTGCGAGTTCGCCCGCCAGACTGGAAAAACCGCAGTGATCGGTTCACTCTCGGACATCGAAGCAATTGTCCAGGGCAGCGCCGGCACCCGCATCAGTACCGCAAAACCTGGCATCACCTACCTGTGAAGTAGAGGAGAAACGCCTATGGCTACCTTTGAACCTGGTCACCTGCACATCGAACGCCACGCGCTGAACAAGGATGACTACAGCTACAACCTGTGCATCGACTACGAAGTCAGCCAGGACCCAAAGGAAGGCAAGGGAATGCTCTTCAAGATGCACGGCTCGGTGCAGGGCAAGGAGCTCAAGGAAGAGTTCTTCCTGCCCAAGGACCAGTCGTTCGACTTCGCCCGGCAGGCGATGAACATCGCGCAGAAGTACGGCATGCCGAAGATTGCCGTGCTCAATGGCCAGATGCACAAGCAGTACGATTTGATGTTTGAGGATGTGCGGCATCAGCTGGATGTGAAGCCTGGGGATCCGGTCAAACCCGAACACCTCGAATAACCCGATTTCCCAGGCACCAACCATCAAATGTGGGAGCGGCGGTGCGACGATTCGACTTGCTCGCGAATGCGGTGTATCAGTTGATACATCCGGTGACTGACACACCGCATTCGCGAGCAAGCCCGCTCCCACATTTTGATCTCTATCTTCTCCAAGGCATACTTGCCACCTCTCGCTCGCCAGAACCAAAAACAGCCCCATGCGTATCCACGTCAGCTTCATCGACCGCGTCGGCATCACCCAGGAAGTCCTGGCCTTGCTCGGTGGGCGCAATCTGAACCTGGATGCGGTGGAAATGGTTCCGCCCAACGTCTACATCGACGCGCCAACCTTGAGTGCCGAGGTACTGGAAGAGCTGCGTGATGCACTGTTCAGCGTGCGCGGCGTGCAAGCCGTGACCGTGGTCGACATCCTCCCCGGCCAGCGCCAGCACCTGCAACTCGATGCCCTGCTCGCCGCCATGACCGACCCGGTACTGGCCCTGGACAGCGCCGGCAAGATCCTGCTGGCCAACCCGGCGCTGATCGCCTTGTACGGTCGTGAACCCGCCGGGGAAAGCATCAACGAACTGTTCGACGACCCAACCCTGCTGGCCACCCTGCTGGAACACGGCTTTCGCCTGGCCCTGCGGGAAATCAGCGTCAACGGCCAGACCCTGCTGCTGGACGCCACGCCGATCACCGACGCCGGCGCCCTGCTGACCCTGTACCAACCCAACCGCATCGGCGAACAACTGTCGGCGCTGCACCATGACCACGCCGAAGGTTTCGACGCGTTGTTGGGCGAGTCTCCGGCGATCCGCACCCTCAAGGCGCGGGCGCAACGGGTGGCGGCGCTGGATGCACCGTTGTTGATCCAGGGCGAGACCGGCACCGGCAAGGAGCTGGTGGCCCGTGCCTGCCACGCCATCAGCGCGCGCCACAGCGCGCCGTTCCTGGCCCTGAACTGCGCGGCGCTGCCGGAGAACCTGGCCGAGAGCGAACTGTTCGGCTACGCCCCCGGCGCCTTCACCGGTGCCCAGCGCGGCGGCAAGCCGGGGCTGATGGAACTGGCCAACCAGGGCACGGTGTTCCTCGACGAGATCGGCGAGATGTCACCTTACTTGCAGGCCAAGCTGCTGCGGTTTCTCAACGACGGCAGCTTCCGCCGGGTGGGCGGCGACCGTGAGGTGAAGGTCAATGTGCGGATCCTCAGCGCCACCCACCGCGACCTGGAAAAGATGGTCAGCGAAGGCACCTTCCGCGAAGACCTGTTCTACCGCCTCAACGTGCTCAACGTCGAAGTGCCGCCCCTGCGCGAGCGCGGCCAGGACATCCTGCTGCTGGCCCGCTACTTCATGCAGCAGGCCTGCGCGCAGATCCAGCGCCCGGTCTGCCGCCTGGCGCCGGGCACCTACCCGGCGCTGCTGGGCAACCGCTGGCCGGGCAACGTGCGCCAGTTGCAGAACGTGATCTTCCGCGCCGCGGCCATTTGCGAAAGCAGCCTGGTGGACATCGGCGACCTGGACATCGCCGGCACCTCGGTGGCGCGGCAGAACGATGGTGAAGTCGACAGCCTGGAGCAGGCCGTGGAGGATTTCGAGCGCGGGTTGCTGGAGAAGCTCTATGTCAGCTATCCGTCCACGCGCCAGCTGGCCAGCCGCCTGCAAACCTCCCACACCGCCATTGCCCATCGCCTGCGCAAGTACGGTATTCCCAACAAGCCCTGACTGACTGCACGCGATCAAAATGTGGGAGCGGGCTTGCTCGCTCCCACATTTGATCTACGGCGCCCTCAAAAGCGACCTCCGTCTGTACTGAAAGCGCTACAGTGGAACGATATCAATACACACCGTCCCAGGCATCGCCATGCAAGGCTTTGATCCTCATAGGCTTTTTTTCACCCGTCCAGCTGTAGCGATATCGCTACAGTCAGCTTCCGAACATCACCTGCCATAATCAGTAACCAATTGTTTTATAAAGATAAAAAAACATTGGCCGCAATTTTGCTAAGCAACTCCCCATTATTCCAATCCCGTCCACCAGACGAATCTGGCCCTGAGGAGTTTCCATGAGCGAGTTGCGCTTTACTGAAGATCACGAATGGCTGCGCGCCGAAGCCGACGGCAGCGTGACCGTGGGCATTACCGCTTTTGCGCAGAACGCGCTGGGTGATGTGGTTTTCGTGCAACTGCCTGAGCTGCAGTCCTACGACAAAGGGGCAGAAGCCTCCACCGTTGAATCGGTCAAGGCCGCCAGCGGCGTATACATGCCATTGGACGGCGAAGTCCTCGAAGTAAACGACAAGCTGGACGGCAGCCCCGAGCTGGTCAACGAAGACCCGATGGGCGAAGGCTGGTTCTTCCGCTTTAAACCGGCTGATGCCGACGCAGTAGCTAAGCTGTTGGATCAGGATGCGTATGACCGCCTGATCAAAGCCAACGCTGAAGCCTGAGGAGCGCGCCATGACTAATCTGACCACCGCCAACGAATTCATCGCCCGCCACATCGGCCCGCGCCAGGACGACGAGCAACACATGCTCGCCACCCTGGGCTTTGATTCCCTGGAAGCCTTGAGCGCCAGCGTGATCCCGGAAAGCATCAAGGGCACCGCTGTGCTGGGCCTGAGCGACGGCCTGAGCGAAGCCGACGCACTGGCTTCGATCAAGGCGATTGCCGCCAAGAACGAGCTGTTCAAGACCTACATCGGCCAGGGCTACTACAACTGCCACACACCGTCGCCGATCCTGCGCAACCTCCTGGAAAACCCGGCCTGGTACACCGCCTACACGCCGTATCAGCCGGAGATTTCCCAGGGCCGCCTGGAGTCGCTGCTGAACTTCCAGACGCTGATCAGCGACCTCACCGGCCTGCCGATCGCCAACGCCTCGCTGTTGGACGAAGCCACCGCCGCTGCCGAAGCCATGACCTTCTGCAAACGCCTGAGCAAGAACAAAGGCAGCAACGCGTTCTTCGCCTCCGTGCACAGCCACCCGCAAACCCTCGACGTATTGCGCACCCGTGCCGAGCCGCTGGGCATCGACGTGGTGGTGGGCGACGAGCGTGAACTGACCGACGTCAGCGCCTTCTTCGGCGCCCTGCTGCAATACCCGGCGAGCAACGGTGACGTGTTCGACTACCGCGAGCTGACCGAGCGCTTCCACGCCGCCAACGCACTGGTGGCCGTGGCCGCCGACCTGCTGGCCCTGACCCTGCTGACCCCGCCGGGTGAGTTCGGCGCCGACGTGGCCATCGGCAGCGCGCAACGCTTCGGCGTTCCGCTGGGCTTCGGTGGCCCGCATGCGGCGTACTTCTCCACCAAGGATGCGTTCAAGCGCGACATGCCGGGCCGCCTGGTCGGCGTCTCCGTGGACCGTTTCGGCAAGCCGGCCCTGCGCCTGGCCATGCAGACCCGCGAGCAACATATCCGCCGCGAGAAGGCCACCAGCAATATCTGCACCGCCCAGGTATTGCTCGCCAACATCGCCAGCATGTATGCCGTGTACCACGGCCCGAAAGGCCTGACCCAGATCGCCAACCGCATTCACCACCTGACCGCGATCTTCGCCAAAGGCTTGGGCGCATTGGGCCTGGCGGTTGAACAAGCCCACTTCTTCGACACCCTGACCATCAAGACCGGCGCGCAAACTGCTGCCCTGCACGACAAGGCTCGCGCCCAGCGCATCAACCTGCGTGTGGTCGACAGCGAACGCGTTGGCCTGTCGGTGGACGAAACCACCTCCCAAGCCGACATCGAAACCCTGTGGAGCGTGTTCGCCGGCGGTAAAGCCCTGCCGGACTTCGCCGCATTGGCTGCCAGCGTTGAAAGCACCCTGCCGGCCGCGCTGCTGCGCCAGTCGCCGATCCTCAGCCACCCGGTGTTCAACCGTTACCACTCCGAAACCGAGCTGATGCGCTACCTGCGCAAACTGGCCGACAAGGACCTGGCCCTGGATCGCACCATGATCCCGCTGGGCTCGTGCACCATGAAGCTCAACGCCGCCAGCGAAATGATCCCGGTGACCTGGGCCGAGTTCGGTGCCCTGCACCCGTTCGCCCCGGCCTCGCAAAGCGCCGGCTACCAGCAACTGACGACCGAACTGGAAGCCATGCTCTGCGCGGCCACCGGTTATGACGCGATTTCCCTGCAACCGAACGCCGGTTCCCAGGGCGAATACGCCGGCCTGCTAGCCATCCGTGCCTATCACCAGAGCCGTGGCGAAGAACGCCGCGATATCTGCCTGATCCCGTCGTCGGCCCACGGCACCAACCCGGCCACCGCCAACATGGCCGGCATGCGCGTCGTGGTCACCGCCTGCGATGCACGCGGTAACGTCGACATCGAAGACCTGCGTGCCAAGGCTATCGAGCACCGCGAGCACCTCGCTGCGCTGATGATCACCTACCCGTCCACCCACGGCGTGTTCGAAGAAGGCATCCGCGAAATCTGCGGGATCATTCACGACAACGGCGGCCAGGTGTACATCGACGGCGCCAACATGAACGCGATGGTCGGCCTCTGCGCCCCGGGCAAGTTCGGCGGCGATGTGTCCCACTTGAACCTGCACAAGACCTTCTGCATTCCCCACGGCGGTGGCGGCCCGGGCGTCGGTCCGATTGGCGTCAAATCCCACCTGACGCCGTTCCTGCCCGGCCATGCCGCGATGGAACGCAAGGAAGGCGCGGTGTGCGCCGCACCGTTCGGCAGCGCGAGCATTTTGCCGATCACCTGGATGTACATCAGCATGATGGGCGGCGCGGGCCTCAAGCGCGCTTCGCAGTTGGCGATCCTCAACGCCAACTACATTTCCCGTCGCCTGGAAGAGCACTACCCGGTGCTGTACACCGGCAGCAACGGCCTGGTGGCCCACGAATGCATCCTCGACCTGCGCCCGTTGAAAGACAGCAGCGGCATCAGCGTGGATGACGTGGCCAAGCGCCTGATCGACTTTGGTTTCCATGCGCCGACCATGTCGTTCCCGGTGGCTGGCACCCTGATGATCGAGCCGACCGAAAGCGAATCCAGGGAAGAACTGGACCGCTTCTGCGACGCGATGATCGCCATCCGCGAAGAGATTCGCGCGGTGGAAAATGGCTCGCTGGACAAGGACGACAACCCGCTGAAGAACGCACCACACACTGCTGCGGAACTGGTTGGCGAATGGAGCCACCCATACAGCCGTGAACAAGCGGTGTACCCGGTGGCGTCGTTGATCGAAGCCAAGTACTGGCCGCCGGTTGGCCGGGTCGACAACGTGTTTGGCGATCGCAACCTGGTGTGCGCGTGCCCGTCGATCGAGAGCTACGCGTAACCTGATGTGGGAGCGGGCTTGCTCGCGAATGCGGAGTGTCAGTTGATACATCTGGTGACTGACCCGCCGCTTTCGCGAGCAAGCCCGCTCCCACATTGGACCGCGTACATCCGTTCAATAATAAGAAACCGGAGAACAACCATGTCTTTAAGCGTGTTCGACCTGTTCAAGATTGGCATCGGCCCCTCCAGCTCCCACACCGTCGGCCCGATGCGCGCTGCCGCTCGATTCGTCGAGGGACTGAAGCGCGACAACCTGCTGGGCGCCACCACCTGCGTCAAGGTGGAGCTCTACGGCTCACTCGGCGCCACCGGCAAAGGCCACGGCAGTGACAAGGCCGTATTGTTGGGCCTGGAAGGCGAGCACCCGGATACCGTGAACACCGAAACCGTTGCCGCCCGCCTGTTGGAAATTCGCGGCAACGCACGCTTGAACCTGCTCGGCGAACACAGCATTGCGTTCAACGAGAAAGAACACCTGGCGATGATTCGCAAACCCCTGCCCTATCATCCCAACGGCATGATCTTCCGCGCCTTCGACGCCGCCGGCTTGCAGATTCGCAGCCGCGAGTACTACTCGGTGGGCGGCGGTTTTGTGGTGGATGAAGATGCCGCCGGCCACGACCGTATCGTCGAAGACGCCACGCCCCTGACGTTCCCGTTCAAAAGTGCCAAGGACTTGCTCGGCCATTGCGCCACCTATGGGCTGTCCATCAGCCAGGTGATGCTGACCAATGAAAGCGCCTGGCGCCCGGAGGCGGAAACCCGCGCCGGCCTGCTGAAGATCTGGCAGGTGATGCAGGACTGCGTGGACGCGGGCTGTCGCAACGAAGGGATTTTGCCGGGAGGGCTGAAGGTCAAGCGCCGCGCCGCCGCGTTGCATCGCCAACTGTGCAAGAACCCGGAATCGGCGCTGCGCGACCCGTTGTCGGTGCTGGACTGGGTCAACCTGTACGCCCTGGCGGTCAACGAAGAAAACGCCAATGGCGGGCGCGTGGTGACGGCGCCCACCAACGGTGCGGCCGGGATTGTGCCGGCGGTGTTGCACTACTACATGCGCTTTATCCCGGGGGCCAGCGAAGACGGAGTGGTGCGCTTCCTGCTCACCGCCGCAGCCATCGGCATTCTGTACAAGGAAAACGCCTCGATCTCCGGCGCCGAAGTCGGCTGCCAGGGGGAAGTCGGCGTGGCCTGCTCCATGGCTGCCGGCGCCCTGTGTGAAGTGTTGGGCGGTACGGTTTCCCAGGTGGAGAACGCCGCCGAGATCGGCATGGAACACAACCTCGGCCTGACCTGCGACCCCATCGGCGGGCTGGTGCAGGTGCCCTGCATCGAGCGCAACGCCATGGGTTCGGTCAAGGCCATCAATGCGGTGCGCATGGCCCTGCGCGGCGACGGGCAACACTTCGTGTCCCTCGACAAGGTCATCCGCACCATGCGCCAGACCGGCGCCGACATGAAAAGCAAATACAAGGAAACCGCCCGTGGCGGTTTGGCGGTCAACATTATCGAGTGCTGACGCCTATAAGCGCGTCCGCACGTTTTTCAGGAGCTGAATATGTCCACCGAAACCCTGTTGAAAACCCCGTTGCACGCCCTGCACATCGAACTGGGCGCGCGCATGGTGCCCTTCGCCGGCTACGACATGCCGGTGCAATACCCGCTGGGCGTGATGAAAGAACACCTGCACACCCGTGAACAAGCCGGGTTGTTCGATGTGTCGCACATGGGCCAGATCCGCCTGACCGGCGCCGGTGCCGCCAAGGCCCTGGAAACCCTGGTGCCGGTGGACATCATCGACCTGCCGGTGGGCATGCAGCGTTATGCGATGTTCACCAACGAGCAAGGCGGCATCCTGGATGACCTGATGGTCGCCAACCTGGGTAACGACGAACTGTTCCTGGTGGTCAACGCCGCCTGCAAGGACCAGGACCTGGCCCACCTGCGCCAGCACATCGGTGACCAGTGCACCATCGAGCCACTGTTCGAGGAACGCGCCCTGCTGGCCCTGCAAGGCCCGGCTGCCGTCAGCGTGCTGGCGCGCCTGGCGCCGGAGGTCAAGCACATGACCTTCATGCAATTCGCACCGACCCGCCTGCTGGGCGTGGATTGTTACGTCAGCCGCTCGGGCTACACCGGCGAAGACGGCTTCGAAATCTCGGTACCGGCCGCGAACGCCGAGGCCCTGGCCCGCAGCCTGCTGGCCGAAACCGAAGTACAGGCCATCGGCCTGGGCGCCCGCGACTCCCTGCGCCTGGAGGCCGGCCTGTGCCTTTATGGCCATGACATGAACACCGAGACCACGCCGATTGAAGCCAGCCTGTTGTGGGCAATTTCCAAGGCCCGTCGTGCTGATGGCGCACGCGCCGGTGGCTTCCCGGGCGCCGATGCGATCTTCACCCAGCAACAAACCGGCGTCAGCCGCAAACGCGTAGGCCTGTTGCCACAGGAACGCACGCCGGTCCGTGAAGGCGCAGAAATCGTCGACGAACACGGCACCGTGATCGGCAGCGTCTGCAGCGGCGGTTTTGGCCCGAGCCTGGGCGGCCCGCTGGCCATGGGTTATCTGGACAGCGCTTTCATCGCACTGGATACCGAAGTATCTGCGTTGGTACGTGGGAAAAAGGTGCCACTACGTGTAAGTAAAATGCCATTCGTACCACAACGTTACTACCGTGGTTGATTGACTGTTCCTATAAGTAACGCGGTTGCGTTAACGTGCACTAATCTGTAACGCAACCGCCACATTAAAGTGCATTGACGATAGTCAATGTTATGTTCAGTCACCTATAACAAGTGACGAATTCTATCGAATAAACGCGTTCCACATTGTGGACAGAAGTGTAACGAGGCCGAGCAAAACCTGGGGTTTTTCCGGGGCTTGTTTTTTCTGTATTAGTTGGCGTAGAGTTTGCCCACTGTGTTTGCATGGGTCGCTTTGAACCTGGACCTGGGCAGTAGCCAAAGTTTGCTACAACCCGTTCGACGTCTCTTACTTTCCTGCAACCCAGCCCAGTACTCTTTCATGTGAAAGGGGCTGTCATTAATTTTTTTGCGTCAAGGAAATAAGAAAATGGCTGATCGTCAGAGCGGTACCGTCAAGTGGTTTAACGACGAAAAAGGGTTTGGTTTTATCACTCCAGAAAGCGGTCCGGATCTGTTCGTCCACTTCCGCGCTATTCAGGGCAACGGCTTCAAAAGCCTGAAAGAAGGCCAGAAAGTGACCTTCATCGCGGTGCAAGGCCAGAAAGGCATGCAAGCCGACGAAGTACAAGCAGAAGGCTGATCCTTGCTGCGACAAAAAGCCCCTGATATGACATCAGGGGCTTTTTTATGGGCGTTCTTCCGTAAAATGGCTTTTTTCCTGCCGAGAGCCATGCCATGTCGAAACACCTGCTGAGCCCCCAAGGCGAGTTTCCCGCCGTAGGCCTGGGCCGTCGTCTGGCAGCGATGTTCTATGACTTCCTGTTGTGCACCGCCCTGCTGATCGTCACGGCCTTCATCTACAAGCTGGTGTGGATGGGGTTTGTCGGTGAGGCCAAGCTGCGGGCGCTGTCTGAGTCTGGCGCGCTGGATGGTGATCCGCTGTTGTCGACGATTTTGTTTTTTGTGTTGTTTGGGTTTTTTGCCAAGTTCTGGACGCACTCGGGGCAGACCCTGGGGATGCAGGTTTGGGGGGTGCGGGTGCAGAACGCTGATGGGTCGCGGATCAGTCTGTGGCAGGCGTTGTTGCGGTTTGTGGTGTCGATTGCTTCGTGGTTGTGCCTGGGGCTTGGGTTTATCTGGTCGTTGTTCGACAAGCAGAAGCGTGGCTGGCATGACATCTACTCCGACACGCAGTTGGTGCGGGTTCCGAAGAAAAAGAAGTAGGTTTTCAGGTTGGGGGCATATCCGTTGCTGCGGTTATGGCCGCTATTGGTTCCGCTTTTACAGCGGCTCACTTTTGAA